>CAZCVU010000220.1:0-5152 GCA_964501745.1 uncultured Flavobacteriales bacterium
TGAGCTTGAAGAGGGTCGTCGTGCCGGCGCCGTTGGGGCCGATGACGCCGATGCGGTCGCCGCGCTGGACCCGGCACGAAAAGTCGCGCACCACCGCCACGCCGTCGAACGATTTCGAGACATCGGTCGCCTCGGCCACCAGCTTGCCCGACATCTCGCCTTCCGTTACGGCGAGCTTGACGGCGCCCACTGGGCCGCGCTGTTCGCGGCGTTTGGCGCGCAGCGCGTACAGCGCGCGCAGCCGGCCCTGGTTGCGCTTGCGCCTGGCGGTGACGCCCTTGTGCAGCCATTGGGCCTCGGCGGCGAGCTTGCGGTCGAGCTTGTGGCGGTCGCTTTCCTCGTGCTCCAGCACCTCGTCGCGCCACTCCTCGAAGTGCTTGAAGCCGCGCGCCATGCGCCGTGTCCTTCCGGCGCTGAGCCACACGGTGACACGCGACAGGTTGTCGAGGAAACGCCGGTCATGGCTGACCAGCACCACGGCCGAGCGCATGGCGCGCAATTCGCCCTCCAGCCATTCGATGGCGGGCAGGTCGAGATGGTTGGTCGGCTCGTCGAGCAGCACGATATCGGGCATCGGCGCGAGCACCCGGGCGAGACCGCAGCGCCGCGCCTCGCCGCCCGACAGCAGCGCCGGGTCGGCGCCGCCATCGAGCCCGAGCCGCTCGAGCAGGAACCGCGCGCGCCGGCGGTCGTCGCCGGGACCGAGCCCGGCCTCGACATAGCCGAGCGTCGTGGCGAAGCCGGCGAGATCGGGCTCCTGCGCCAGGTAGCGCACGGTCGCTCCCGGCTGGATGAAGACCTCGCCCGAATCGGGCTCGGCGAGCCCGGCGGCGATCCGCATGAGCGTCGACTTGCCCGATCCGTTTCGCCCGACCAGGCAAAGCCGATCGCCCGCCGAGACCGAAAGCTCGGCGCCGTCGAGCAGCGCCGGGCCGCCGAAGCTCAATCCGATGTCACGCAGCATAAGAAGGGGCGCCGCCATCGCGCTCGTGTACAGGGGCCGAGCCCGAAACCGCAAGCTTGAAATGGGCGTGCCACCCCTCCGCACCTTGCCTTTGGGCGTGTCGTGATATCTGTTGTTGGTGATGTCTCGCTGTACGACGCGGTGCGGATCCGGTTCCAGATGTGGGGCGTGACCGACGACGATGCGCGCTATCTGGTCAAGGCGTGGAAACAACGGTGACCCATCTACGGCTCGGTCGCCGTGGCGACCTCGGACACCACCGTCGACTTCACCGCCGACGCCACCGCGCGGGCTAGGTGAGCCGCGCCGGGCGCACCTTGTCCGGTATGGGACGCGGAGCGGACGCTGGACGGGGCGCTTTCCTCGGTCGCTCGCCGACCTCGGCCGCGAACTCCGCACAATCCGTGAAGGTCCGCAAACAAGGCCTGAACGGAAGTCACGGGGATCGGCAATTTGAGGCCGAACATAGCAATGGGGCGGCTCCTAATTTGGGGCAGGCTTGCAACTTCAGAGGTTAAGACAGCTCATCGAGCAGCGCCTTCGCCTCCTTCAGGTCGGCAGTGTCGAACCCCTCTGTGAACCAACCGAAAACAGGAGCAAGGAGATCGCGGGCCTCGGTGGCCTTGCATTGAAAAGGCTAAGGGCGAGCGAGTCACCGGCGTCCGCACATAACGAAAATTCCCCCTAATCCTTTCACATCTGGAAGAGACGGCGGATGACGAACACCCGACGCGCGACGAAGGCGTCCTGCTCCCGTTCTTGGTGCGCCAACGCGACCGTTCTTTGGAGTTCAGCTATGACGATGAAAATCAGGTCGCCCTACGGAGCGCAATTCGGCGAGGTCAAGTGCGTCTTCGGGGTGCATGAGGCAGGCGTAGCGAACCAGACCGAGACGGAGCAGGACAGGTTAGGCTCGTTCGAAATTCGTACTCGCCCCATGTCTAACGCCGGCGACCCTCCTCCCAGGACAGGCCTGACGCACGTCGCATGCCTCGCAAAGGACGTCTGGCTCGACGACGATTTCTCGCACTTGCCGGAATGCACCAGTCCCTGGACGCTCAAACGCGTTGCGGCGGCAGCGAGCGCACAAATTCCCGGTCGCGAGGGTGACGGCTTCCGTCTCCGCTTCGAGAAATCGCGCGCGGAGACGGACCAGATCTATGTGATCCTCGAAATCCTGGGTGAGAGTGTGCCGGAAGCCGTTATCATTGTGCTCGGTGACGGGCGGGCGATCACTAAGATGCTCCCGGAACCGGTGGACGGCATCATCCAGATCCTCGCCGAGCAAACGTCCGAGCTGATCACCGCTCTTTCCGCCCCCGACTCGAAGGTCTATCTGAAGTGAGCGGCATTGTGGTCTGCACTACCAACACCGTGGGTTCGATTCAAATAGAGTGCATCGCGGGCGAAACCGGAAAGGGGGAGGAGATTGTCATTCTTCCAGTTACGATATTCTTGTGATGAGGTTCGGGCCGGGACGGATACTTGAAAGAGACAACCATTTCTTCGAATACGGTTACTAATCCGTCCCGGCCGAACCAAGTAACTACGGTTGATCAGTTTTCTTTAGGTGATCATGCCAGTCTCAATTGCCGTTCGCTGTAACCCACTTTCCCGAAGCCGATTTGACTACTAATTTGAGCGGCCCCAGGGAAGCATCGCCCGGAAAGCCCACATCACCGATTTCGAGTTCAACCAGAAGATTTCGCGGTGTGGTCGCAGCGCCGTCCAGGAAACTGGCACCGTCGAAGTTGCAGTCCGCCCGATACCGTCCGACGGAACCCCTGAGGTCTTCGGCAACAGGAATCGTCCGGTCGACGTCACTTTGAGCCCCGCCCGCAATTGTGATCGTACTCTCGTCCAGAAGCGGGAACGGCAAGCTCAATGTAACCTCTGCACCCAATTCGTCGACCTCATAGGTCGCATTGGTCGAACTAGCGACCCCTCCATTCTCATCGAAGACCACAACCGCGTCGCCTGGATCGATCTCGACGGTGAAGACGTCGCCGATCTTGTTCATGTCATACTTGACGTTGAGCAACGTATCGGTCGTGGTAATCAATCTGCTCTTGAACCTTATTGGATAGCTGGTGTCGCTGTAGCTATAGGACGCCCCTTTCCAGTCGAAGGTCAGCCTCGAAATAGCGACGCCCAGCCTGTCGTCCACATGGCTCCATTCACTGCCGTCCTCTGTGATCGCCAATGTCAGGCCGGCCAACGGGGCGATTTCCACATCGGCAATGGCGATGGCAATTTCGACTTCTGGAGCCAATTCAGTGTAGTTGACGCCCGACGGCAGCCCGACCGTACCGAACACCCGACAGTTTCCGTTGTTGAAATCGACCTTGCCGTGGTCGACCTCGAACAAGGCGAGCTCGGCCGGATCGACGTTGACCGTGATGGTTTTTTGGTCCGACGCGCCGTCCGGATCGGCAACTTGCAAGGTTACCTCATGTGGCCCGAACGCGAGTGACGACGTGAAAGTGCCGCAGGTGGACTTGTCACCCACACAAACGGAGTTACCGTCGATGGTCCAGCTGAACACGAAGTTTGGATCGTCGATATTGTGATCACGATCGGACGAAGTCGTGCCATCCAGCCGCACGAGCGCATCCGCACCGATGTCGGTCAATTGCTCGACGATGATTTCCGCGTCCGGTGGCAGATTACCCAAATGGGCAATCCAAGCTTCGACAGATCCGTCAGGGTTTAGGCCCGACCCGGTAACGGTGGTGCCGTCGGCAGAAACACCAAGGGTGTTCATGTGCGTCCAGCCGGAAAGATCAAGGCCATAATCGGTCTGCAAGACATCCTTTATGCTTCGCATACCGTTTACTGAATCCCAAATAAAAGCTTGGGGGCCCGCTGCGGAACCTGTGCCTCCCACTATTACATTACCATCCGCAGAAACACTGTTTGCCGAGCTGAAACCACTCCCTCCTGGCAGGGCTCCAAGCTCGACCCAGCCATTGGATTGAGTCCAGCGGGCTGCCCGTTGTGCTGTTCCAATTCCTGGTAGAGAAATATCGACCGTTCCTACCACCACAGAGCCATCGGCCGAGACACCCTGGGCCCGGCTACGAGATTCTCCTGGAACAAACCCGAGTCCAACCATGCCGCCGGATTGAGTCCAACGAAACCCTTCGTTGCGCGAGAAAGGTAGGTCACCTGTCCCCACTATCACGGAACCATCGGCCGAGATGTCCGTCGGTCTGGCCGTCATGTGACCAGCCGCAAACCCAAGGTCTACCCATCCACCAGATTGTGTCCACCGAAACGTCCTTGCACCATTTTCGGCGACCACGACGGAGCCGTCAGCGGAAACGCCTCTCGCAAACCCGCTTAGTCCCAGTTCGATCATGCCGTCGGTTTGGGTCCACCGGAAGACTTTTCCCCCGGAATCCGTGAGGCCTCCTCCCACAACAACCGATCCGTCGGCAGAAACACCGGCCGCAGTACTATGCGTTCCCCCCGGCAAAAACCCGAGCCCAACCATGCCAGTGGATTGGGTCCATCGAAATGCCTCGGTTCCCGCTAGCGTGGGACTATCTGGCGAAGATTTGCTTACTCCTACGATTGTTGAACCGTCGGCGGAGATACTGTTAACCTTGGCTTCACTCCAAAAATCTCCACCCGGCAAGTCGCCAAGCCCCATGAAAAATGCGTCCTGCGCACCGACTCTAACGGGACTGATGCATAAAAAAGTGGCTATGACCGCGGCACCGGCGATCGATGGCGAAACTTTGTTGAGCATTACGTTCTCCCAATGAACATGATCGCGAGGACCAAGGTGGCCCAATGGGAGATGTGAAAGGATTAGACGAGTTTTCTTTCCTTTGCGATCCGAGATGATCGGCATATGCATGACTGATGGCCATCATCACGTCGGCTGCTTGGGCGACAGCGCGATAACGACGAGTTGTTGCCTGCAAGTTTTAATAGAATTTAACGAGATTGGACTGGCTAAAGCCGAATTGATCCGAAATGTACATTGAGTCAGGAGCTCAAGAACGCTGCACAGGCTTGGATGTCCGTTTTGGTCGGTTAGCCGCCTTCGGCCGTTTGATCGCCCTAGATCGGTGACGAAAAAGGGTTCTCGATCGGGACTACATTCGCCGAGTCGGCTGTTCGTTGGAAAGCAGACACCAATGTGGACTTCACCGCGCGCTGGCGTGCGGGCTAGGTGAA
>CAZCVU010000221.1:0-5084 GCA_964501745.1 uncultured Flavobacteriales bacterium
TCATTTGCAGCTATCGGCAACAATATGAGCGGTTTTCTCCCAACCAAGCCGAAACGCAGCGTCGACTACTGAAAGACCTGGAACGAAGGTTTCGGTTCCTTGTTCGTAACGGGGATGGATGAAGTTGGCATGGGTGATCGTAGTGCCAGCGGCAGCAAACTTTCGCTCGTCCTGATATTGTACCCCACCGCGGCCCGAGAGATAGACGCCCCCTGGGGCCACACATTGCATAATGCGGATCAGGCGTTCGTTACCCTTGGCATCGCCAAGTTCAAGCTCGGACGAAGCGATGAAGCGTGCCTTGAATCCCAAACGCTGGGTAACGCACTGGACAAGGTGGCGATTAGCCGCTGCAAGGCTTTCCTGCGGCATTTCACGATAGAATCCTTCTAGATCCTGCGCGATTTCGCCAAAGCAAGGCGACTCGCCGTAGTAGCCACGAAGGCTGTCAAGGTGACGGCGCGGCCAATCCGGACGTGCCGGACACACCTCGTCGACTGCGTCGCCGAAACGGTACGACACGGGAACGGTCAGCCAGCGCCGCCGCACTTCATGCAACACCTGAACGCGGTTGCAGTAGCCATTCTTGCTGAACTGCACATCGTCGAGAAAGACGAACAGATCGGCCCGTGCAATCTTGTGAAAATAGCCAAGCCACGGCAAGTAGTTGGGTTGGTGGATAGCAATGACGGTCATGCACTGCATAGACTTTTTATGTAGCCGGTAAGAAAATCATCAAGCGATGTCGGCGTAAAGCCCAGCAAGTCTATCGCCCGGTGGAGGTTCATTACTTCGACGCGAGACTCCGCCGCTGCCTCCGATTCGATCGGGCTGTCGGACCCGATCGTTTGCTTTATGCGAAGTGCCAGATCACCGAGAGAAAAGACGTCAGCACTTGCAATATTCAGCACATGATGCCCTGAGATTGGGGCCGCCAGCGCTAGTTGAACTGCATGCGAAACATCATCAATAAATGCCCACCGAAAGCGGCTTTCTGGTTCCGCAACGCTGATCGGCCTACCATTAAGCGCCGCCTGCGTCATAACGTGTAGCGCGCCCGACGACCGGCCATTGCCGTGGACGCCAGCTAGGCGGAGCGAAACGGCAATGGGTTCGCCGTCACGGGAGGCAATATCCAACATTTGCTCTCCCGCAATTTTGCTCCAACCGTAATACGTCGTTGGTGCCGCGTCTTCTTCTCGATAGCCGCCCTCAGGCGCGCGTCCTCCACCATAGACACTAATAGTGGACGTGAAGATAAACCGACCGCACTTCATTTCCTGTGCTGTGGCGAGCAAGTTTGCCTGTGCCTCAACGTTTTCGCGCGCCGATTGACGAAGAACGTTTGGGCTTTGCCCGCTGTCGATTAATGCCGCAGTGTGAACAATTCCGTCGAAATGCCCCGCGTCTCGCATCAACCGCGTGACGTCTGATCCGTCGACGAGATCAATCTGCCGAAACTCGAGATTCTTCGATGGAGCCGCCGGTATCCGAGCAGTGTCCTTGTGCCAGGTTCCAACGACATCATGCCCCGCCCGCACCAAGTCTGCAGCCAGGTAGGCGCCAACGAATCCCCCTGCCCCTGTGACCAGTAGCCGCATTTAGCGCAAAGTCTTGCGAATTTCGGAAACCAACACGCCGGCGATGAAGTCGGCATCTTCCTCACTCATATCTGCATGCATTGGAAGACACAGCGAGCGAAGCAAGGTTTCCTCTGTCACTTTCAAAGTGCCATCGTCGAGTGGTTCAAATATCTGCTCATGATGGACAGGCTTGTAGATGCCCTTTGTTTCGATCCCGTGCGTCGCCTTTAGCGTATCCATCAAGGCTTCCCGGTCGATGCCTGTAGCGAGAAAAACGGGATATTGATACCACGCAGGCGTGTTGCCGTCTGGCACATCGAGAAGCCGCAGGCCAATTTGATTGGCGAGCCCCCGTCGATAGCGATCCGCGATCGCGCGCCGATGGGCCGCCTGTGACTCCAGTTCGCTCGCATGGTGATATGCCACACATGCGCGAATCTCATCCAGGAACCAATCGTTGCCGAAATGGACGATTTCTCCTGTTCCCAACTGCTTGCCGAATATGCGGACTTCGCGTGCATAGTTCGCGAGTTCAACATTGTCCGTCGTGAGCATCCCCCCGGTTCCGCTGGTCACAATCTTTGTCGGGTAAAAGCTGAATGTGCTGGCATCGCCAAAGCTGCCAGCAGGAGTTCCATCGATCGTCGCACTGTGCGCGTGTGCAGCGTCCTCGATCAAAAACAGATCGTGCTTGGTGGCAAAATCGACAATTTCCCGGTAATCCCGGGCAATTATTCCTGTCAGATGTACCCAAATCAGCGCACGTGTGTTAGCCGTGACCTTGCGTTTTAGATCCTCAACATCGAGCGCTAGGGTCTCCCGGTTTATGTCCACTAGAACTGGATGTCCCCCAGCAAATTTGACGACACTGACATCCGTAATGAAACTTCCGGCGGGAACCAGCACCTCTTTGCCCTTGATGCCCGCAAACGAAAGCGCGAGGTGCAGCGCGGTCGTGCATGAGTTGACACTAATCGCGTGTTGCCGCGTGGTGAGATCGGCGAAACGATCCTCGAGTTTTTGCGTCCACGGTCCGAGCATCAAGCGGCCAGAAGCAAGAATGGCCTCGATATCGGCAGCAACAGTATTACGCAACGATTCCGGGAAATACGGGCGCGCAAGCGGGATGATGGACCTCGAAACCATTACCGCAGCGTTTTTTGATCGCTCTCTGCGCTGTCGTCACCTCGTGGGTTGTCAAGCCCCGGCAATGTCGACAAGAACACCAGAAGTCGATTTATATTCAATGTTTTGAGAGAGCCCAAAAAATTTGCAACTGACGTGTGAACAGCGGGCAAGAATTTGGTCACTGGTCGATTTGCGCCATGTTAGACCCGACGAATTTATACCCCAAATGGACCAAGTAGCGGACATCCAACAATACGACTTCGTCACCGGTATTACCATATTGTTCGTCGCTCTAAGACGCCGAATACGCCCATCGCAATCAAATTACGGTCAGTATATTAGTGCCGCCAATCCAAACTTCAGCCATCGCCGGTACCGGTGTCCGGACATGCTAGGCGAACGCCGTCGGCGACACGGCGTATGTCTTCGTCCGAGAGATAGGGGTGAATTGGTAGGCTAAGAACCCTTTCGCACAGCTTCTCGCTTACCGCAAGCGAACCCGGCCCCAATCCGAACTCTGCATAGGCGGGCTGCAGGTGCATCGGTCGCGGGTAGTAGACAGCGTTGGCGACGCCACGAGCTGTCAACGCCTTGGCAACAGCATCACGATCCTTGACGAGAATCGAATACTGTGCCCAAGCGCTCTTGCTTCCCTCAACACGAATCGGTGTTTTCGCCAAATCGCCCAGATACTTGTCGTAAAGCGCCGCTACTCGTTGGCGTGCGTTTAGCTCATCCTCGAACACCTCGAGTTTGGCCAACAGTATCGCCGCCTGCAGCGTATCAAGTCTGCTGTTGAGGCCAATTCGAGAAATGTCATATTTCGCCACGCCACTACCGTGCGTGCGGATCGATCGGTAGAGCGCCGCGAGCGCATCATCATCAGTCAGTAGGGCACCGCCGTCACCATAACAGCCGAGAGGCTTCGCCGGAAAGAAGCTGGTCGCCGTCGCCGGAGCAAGGGTACCAACGCGTGCATTACCATATCTCGCTCCGAAGCTCTGCGCCGCATCCGCCAGCACGAACATGCCATGAGACATGGCAAGTTGGTTGATAGTGACATAGTCGGCTGGCAAGCCGAACAGGTCGACGGCGATGACCGCTTTTGGCGCCAGGATACCGGACCGATTGACCAAACCGACCTGCCGCTCCAAATCCGCCACATCGATATTGAAGCTGTGCTCGTCAACATCGACAAATACCGGCGTCGCGCCAAGCAATACAACAACCTCTGCCGTCGCGGTAAAAGTGAAGGACGGAATGAACACAGCATCGCCCGGCCCGACACCTTCGGCCATCAGGGCGATCAGGAGAGCGTCGGTCCCGCTAGCTACGCCGACCGCATAGCGAGCTCCAGTAAAGGCGGCAAGAGCATCTTCCAATTCACCGACCTCGGGACCGAGAATAAACTGGCCATGGGCGAATACAGCAGCGACACGCGCATCAATAGTGTCCTTCAGTCGCGCGTATTGCGCCTTCAAGTCGACGAATGGAACTGACAATCTCGCTACACCTATTGGCTTGATCCAGATAGATGATCGGCATCCATAAAGTTCAATCGAATCAACTCAGCAACCAAATATCGGAAATACTCTTCTGATGGATGGTCGTACCGGATAAAGAAATCCTCTCGCTGACCGAGATTTCGATGGTCAACCAGATTGAGCTCCGGTAGGGCAGCAAAAGCTTCGCTCAAAACCCTATCGGAAATTCCATACCGTGGGGTCTCATAAACTGGCGGAATAATAAAGACGATCGTTCGCCCTTTTTCGCTGACAATTTGGCTGATTTCTCGAAGAACTGCCTTGAGTTCATCGCTGTCTTCCGGGCCGAGCGCAATTGATTCCTGGTTTAGTGAGTTTTGATTTAGGACGGGATTGCGTTTGACATATCGGCCGTTATGCGAACCATCCCGCCGGTAGGCATGCGACCACAGCCGCGGATCGCAATATGCGGCGGACACTCCGATAGACCCAAGGAATTGACGGACCACCCTCGGCAACCAGAGCGCAAAACGGCCAGAAACACCTGCATCATCCAATTCTTCGCATTGATCAGTAATAACAATGCGCGAACCGAAACCCGAATTTAGAGCTCCGATAATTAGCGAAGAGTAGTTGAAGATGCGCAACAGCGTTTGCCGCGCCTCACTTGTCCAGTGTTGGAATTTCACTAGCCGATTGCCGGCCTCTTGACCGAACTGCGCAATGTCGGGGGGCAACTCGCCATTATATCCAAGAATATATTGGCCATTGTCGTTGTTTGGCGTGGTGATCTGTACCAACACTGACCGAGACGGCAGCTTGTCGATGCTGGAAAGGTAGGCCAAATAGTCGCGAATTTCGGTAAGACTGAGATCTGCGTACCAGAAGT
>CAZCVU010000222.1:0-921 GCA_964501745.1 uncultured Flavobacteriales bacterium
TACGGTCGTCGCCGCCTGTCGCCAGAACGGCATCGCCGAGCCGGAGATCTAACCGAACATGGACAGTGAGGTGGCAAGCCGCCGATAATTGCCTCATGACGGGGAGCTTCAGCAACCTCTTGTCGGCGATGGCAACATTCGTCATCGGCCATTTCGTGTTGGCGAGCCTGCCAATTCGCCAACTTCTGATTGCGCGTCTCGGCGAGAACGGCTTTCGCGGCCTGTTCTCCGTATTCGCGCTGGTCACGCTGACATGGGTCATCGCTGCATACAACAGCACGCCCTTCATCGAGTTATGGGCGGCGACGCCGGCATTCAACGTCATTCCTCTCGTCTTGATGTCTGTCTCTTGCATCTTTGCCGTTGCCGGCCTCACCACCCGCAGCGTGACGATGGTCGGTGGCGAACGCGCGATGGACGAGCCGAACCCGACGCCGGGAATCATGACGGTGACGCGGCACCCGCTTCTTTGGGCCATCGCGTTGTGGTCGCTGACGCATCTTGCCGTCACCGGTGATATCGCAAGCGTCGTGCTGTTCGTGGGGATTAGCGTGCTGACAATTGGTGGAATGGTTCACATCGACCATCGACGGGCGCAGATAGCCGACAGTGCATGGGGTCCGATCGCCATGCGAACGTCACTGATCCCGTTCGCCGCCGCAATTACCAAGCGCACGAGGATCGACTGGTCCGGGATCGGGGTCGCCCGCTTCACCGGCGGCATCGTGCTCTATGTCGTTCTGACCGGCCTCCACGAGTACGTCTTCGGCGTGACGCCGCTGCCAGGCTAGGCCGCGGCGGGCGACTGGAAGCATCGAACAAAGAAAAGCGCCACCCATGGGGCGGCGCTAAGTTTTCTTCCGTTTCGGTGGAGCTAGCGGAACTTCGCATCGTTCCCGCTTCGGCTCATGTTTACGCGTT
>CAZCVU010000222.1:931-5071 GCA_964501745.1 uncultured Flavobacteriales bacterium
CCGGGCGGACGTGACCCAAGCCTCAACGTCCGTCGTGCCGCCGATCGCCCCAGCGGCAAACATACTCACCAAACGATTAGACATCGGATCACCTCCTTTCAATTGTTGCGTCAATCGCTGAGCCATGCCTTGACGCGGACCATAAGTCAAGCCGCTTCGAACGGCACAGACGCCATCAGCGCCCGCGCCGTCTGGCGGCCAGCCGCAACCGCAATGCGTTAAGCTTGATGAAGCCCTCGGCGTCACGCTGGTCGTAGACCTGATCCTCCTCGAAGGTGACGTGTTCCTCGCTATAGAGGCTCTCGCTCGAATTGCGGCCGGTGACCTGGATGCCACCCTTGTAGAGCTTGAGGCGCACATTGCCGCTGACATGTTCCTGGCTCTTGTCGATCAGCGCCTGCAGCATTTCGCGTTCGGGCGCAAACCAGAAGCCGTTGTAGACGAGCTTGGCATAGCGTGGCATCAGCTCATCCTTCAGATGCATCGCTTCACGGTCGAGAGTCAGCGACTCGATGGCGCGGTGGGCCGCAATAAGAACCGTGCCCCCGGGCGTTTCGTAGACGCCGCGTGACTTCATACCGACGAACCGATTCTCCACTAGATCGAGCCGGCCGACGCCATTCTCGCCGCCGATCGCGTTGAGCCGCGTCAGCAGGGCCGCCGGCGACAGCTTTTCGCCGTCTACGGCGACCGCATCGCCCTTCTCGAAAGCGATCTCAACGTAGGTTGGCCTATCAGGTGCGTCTTCGGGAGCCACGGTCCGCGAATAAACATAGTCCGGCGGCTCGGCCCAAGGATCCTCCAGTATTTTGCCCTCGGCCGAGATATGCAGCAGATTTGAATCGACCGAAAACGGCGCCTCGCCGCGCTTGTCGGAGTCGATAGGAATCTGGTGCGCCTCGGCATAGGCGATCAGGCTGCTCCGCGACGTCAGGTCCCACTCGCGCCACGGCGAGATCACCTTGATATCCGGCTTGAGCGCATAATAGCCGAGCTCGAATCGCACCTGATCGTTGCCCTTGCCGGTCGCACCATGCGCCACCGCGTCAGCACCGGTCGCCTCGGCGATCTCGATTTGGCGCTTGGCGATGAGCGGCCGTGCGATCGAGGTACCGAGCAGATAGGTGCCTTCATAGAGCGCATTCGCCCGAAACATCGGGAACACATAGTCGGCGACGAAGGTCTCGCGCAGATCCTCGACGAAGATCTCTTTGATGCCCAGCATCTCCGCTTTGGCCCGCGCCGGTTCCAGATCCTCGCCCTGACCCAGATCGGCAGTGAAGGTGACAACCTCGCAACGATAGGTCTCCTGCAACCAGCGCAGAATTACCGATGTGTCGAGGCCGCCCGAATAGGCCAGCACGACCTTCTTGATATCTTGCACCCGCGTCTTGTCCGCCATGATCGGGAGGCCTCTAATTCGCTAGCTGGGACGGGCGCGCAGTATAGGGAAAAGCCAGACTGTCGCAATCACCAGCGTATCCGCAAGCAGCACAATTTTTCGTCGGCTGTTGCATTGTCCATTGCCGATGATCAGCAATGTTTGCGAGATTGCGGCTCAAATGTCTGATTTAGGCCTGCGGGAGATTAGAAATGAACGAACAGCAGCTCGAGGCCGCATTGTCGCTTCTGATCGACGACATGGAGGGCGATCAGGGCGACCGTCACGAGATCTATATGCGGCTGCGCACCATCTTCGAAGGCATGCGGGCGATGGGCATGCCGCTGCCCGACGATTTGGTTCGCCTGGAAGAGGAACTTGCCGAAGAATTCATGAAAGACAAGAAGGCCAGCGACCGGCTTTAGCCGTTATCTGCGCGCTGCGCTACTTGATCTTGCAGGCCGCGTTGACCGCATTATGCGCTGCAGTGAACCCACGCAACGAATAGGTATCGGTCGTCAAAGTACCGCGGCTCGACCTACCCTTGACGACCATGCGTGTACCCGCGCGCATTGCCTTGACAATGGCCGCATCACCCTCAGCCGTGCGGTTCCAAGCCGTACTATCTTTGGTGAACAGGGTGAAGGTCTCATCGCCGATTGTAACGGTGACTTCGGAATCGGGTTTAAACGAATAGCCGGCCTCGAAGCTCAATTCATTGATCCGGTCGCTTGCCGGCCGATGCGTGACGAAGGCGTAGATCTCGCCTCGTCTTGTGTACTTTCCCTCAGCCTTGCCCGGCTGGCTCCACATCGAACAGACGGTCTTGCCACCTTCGCTAAAGGTCTGGGCAGACCAGTCACGGAAGCTGCCGAGAGCCTTATCCTGCGCCGCCGCCGGCTGTGACGAGGCAAACAACAAAGGCAGCGCACAAAGCGCTGCCCAACCGGCGATGTTCAATCCCGTTTTCCTCATAGGACGATAGATATAAACGCTTGAACCCACATTTGCCAAGCCGCTGCGGACGGCAGATCAGTCTGCCGTGGCCCGTTTCGATCGAACCGCCTATCACCGGCGTCGTCGAATCTTCTGCGCACCGTGGATGTGCGGTTCCAGGGCCTCGACGGGACCGCCCGCATGTTGCGGCCGGGCCGCAAACCGGCCCCGCATCATAAGCCGATCGTACATTACAATCGCGCCGGCAACGCCGACATTGACAGAGAAGCGGGTCGGAATCCTGACCATTAGCGAGCAGCGCTCGACCAGTGCCGGCGATAACGATCCCCGCTCGGGCCCAAACACGTAAGCCGCCCGGGGCGGATGACTAAAGCTGGGAAGCTCGATAGCGTTATCCAACAGCTCGACACCTACCAGAACGCATCCGTTCGGAAGCTTGAGCGCCTCGGCATCGTCATAGACATGCAACGGCACGTGTTCTGCAGTCTGCGACGTATCGGAACGATACAACTCCCTGACGTTTACCGCCGGCGCAAGCGCAAACACGAAGTCTGCCCCGAACGCATGTGCGGTACGAAACAGGTTGCCGACGTTCATCGGCTTTGAAATGCCCTCGACGCCGATACCGAAATAGCCGCGCATGGCCGCAAGCCTTGCATGGCCAGACACGCCGGGGCAAGTTTGGTTGAAGCACCCAGACTCCGGACGCCGATACCAATCGCATGACCGAGACAACAGAGGCAGACATCCACGTTCGATCGGAATCGCCGGCTACCGACGCGAACCCGATGGTCGTTGAGGTCACGCGCGGCACCACAGTGGAAAGCCAGCATCGCGGCTCGGCCGTCGTTGTCGATCCTGACGGCCATGTGATCGCAAGTTGGGGCAACCCCGAGGCGCTGGTGTTTCCGCGCTCCGCTGTCAAGGCCGTACAGGCCATTCCCCTCGTCGAGACTGGCGCCGCAGACGCCTTTGGCTTGAGCAACAAGGAAATTGCCCTTGCCTGCGCTTCTCACAACGGCGAACCGCAGCATGTCGAGACGGTCGCCGCCTGGTTGGAAAAAATCGGCCTCGGTGTGGATGATCTGGAATGTGGCACACATTGGCCTTTCGATCGGGAGGCCGCGCGGACTTTAGCCAAGTCGGGTCAAGTCCCGTCCGCGCTCCACAACAACTGCTCGGGCAAACATGCCGCAATGCTCACCACCGCGCGCCATCTGGGAGAGCCGACCAGCGGCTATGTGCGGATCGAACACCCTTGTCAGCAGCGCGTGATGGGCATCCTTGAGTTCATGAGCGGACTCGACCTTGGGGACGCCCCGCGCGGCATCGACGGTTGTGCGATCCCGACCTTTGCCATACCGCTGGGAAATATCGCACTGGCGATGGCGCGCATCGCCGCACCCGAATCATGTCCCGACAAGCGCGCCGAGGCCGTCAGGCGAATTCGCGGCGCCATTGCCGCCGAGCCCTACATGGTAGCGGGACGCGGTCGATATTGTACCAAGGTGATGTCGCTAGCTGGCGATCGGGTATTAGTTAAGACCGGTGCCGAGGGCGTCTTCAGCGCCGCCGTGCCCTCGCATGGTGCAGGCATTGCACTGAAGTGCGACGACGGCGCGACCCGTGCTTCGCAGGTCATGATGACCGCGATCTTGTCCCATCTTGGTATCCTGGACAAGGATATGGTCGAGGCGTTGGCAGATCTGCTGCGCGTCCCCCTCAAGAACCACAATGGCGCAACCATCGGTGAGATTCGCGCCTCGGGACCCTTAGCGTTTTGAGCTGGCGATAGGTCGACA
>CAZCVU010000223.1:0-5049 GCA_964501745.1 uncultured Flavobacteriales bacterium
CCGGTGTTCCGTCGCCTGCAATTCCTCAGGCAATGGGCCGGTATGCTCGACATCTGTTACGACAGTAGTCCAATAATTTCGAAAACGCCCGTGGAGGGCTTCTATGCCGATGTCGGCTGGGGTTCGGGCGGCTTCAAGGCGACGCCTATTTCGGGGAAAACGTTCGCCCACCTGATCGCCTGCGATGAGCCGCACGAGCTGGCGCAGAGTTTTATGTTTGACCGCTTTGAGAAAGGCCGACTCGTGGTCGAAGGCGGCGTCTCGTACAATCGAGGTTAGGGAGGAAATTCGACAATGTTGTTAATACCTTGCCCCTGGTGCGGGCCGCGCGCGGAGGACGAGTTTGTCTGCGGGTCCGAAGCTGATAAGGACCGCCCGAAGGACCCGTCGGCTCTGAGCGATGCCGAGTGGGCCGACTACGTCTTCAACCATGACAATATCAAGGGCAAAGCCCGTGAGAGGTGGTGGCACAACAAAGGCTGTGGGCGCTGGTTCGTGATCGAACGCGATACCGTGACCCATGAGATCACGCCGGTTGAAGGTGGAGGTTCAAAATGAGCGGCAAATTTCGACTGACGGAAGGCGGGCGGATCGACAGGTCGCGGCCGATCAACTTCCGATTTAACGGCAAGCGCTACGGCGGATTCGAGGGGGACACCCTGGCGTCGGCATTGCTGGCCCATGGCGTTCGCGTCGTGGCACGAAGCTTCAAGTTTCACCGGCCGCGCGGAATCATGGCCGCGGGAATCGAGGAATCTAACGCTATCGTGCAGTTGTGCGGCGATGAGGATGAACCCAACGTACCGGCGACCCGCCTGCTGTTGCGCGAAGGACTTGAAGCCAGGAGCGTGAACTGCTGGCCGAGCGTGAACTTCGATCTCGGTGCAATTAACGAGCGGTTTTGGCGCCTGTTTCCGTCTGGATTCTATTACAAGACATTCATGTGGCCGGCGAGCATGTGGCCCTTCTATGAGCATCTTATCCGCCAAATGGCGGGATGGGGGCGTGCGCCGAAGACGTACAATTCTAAGGAGCACTACGAGAAGCGCTTTCATCACTGCGATGTCTTGGTTGTCGGCGCCGGACCTTCGGGTATTGCGGCGGCGTTGGCCGCGGGCCGCAGTGGCGCGCGTGTGCTGCTCGTCGACGATCAGCCGGAGCCCGGCGGTGACCTGCTAAACGGCGCGGCGGAGATTGGCGGTAAAGAGGCATTGAACTGGATCGCGGAGTCGGTTGCTGAACTTGATGCGATGCCAGAGGTAATCCGTCTAAGCAATGCAACGGCTGCCGGTTACTACGATCACAATTTCCTGGCGGTGGTTGAAACTGATCCATCGCACGACTGGATCCGTGAGCGGATGTGGAAGGTGCGCGCCAAGCAGGTCGTGATCGCGGCGGGTTCGATCGAGCGGCCGATGGTGTTTGTAGACAACGACCGGCCCGGCGTGATGCAGGCGGGCGCTGCCAGAACCTATGTCAGCCGCTACGGCGTCAAGCCGGGGCAACGCGCCGTCTTCATGACGAACAATTCGAGCGCCTACGAGGCCGCGTTCACGTTGGCTGAGGCGGGTGTCGAGGTGGCCGCAATTGTGGATTCGCGCGAGGCGATTCCGGAGACGGTCGCGGCAAAGGCATCAACTTTGGGCATCGATGTGATCCCGGGTCATGGGATCGTGGCTGTCGAAGGTCGGAAAAGGGTAAGCGGCGTTGCCATCGCACCGCTCTCGAATCCGTCCCAGAGCCGGCGAATTTCTTGCGATCTGGTTTGCTCGTCAGGAGGCTGGAGTCCGTCGATCCACCTGTCTTCGCAATCCGGCGCCAAGCCGCAATGGGATGCGGACCAGCTTTGCTTTGTACCTGGTGTATCGGTTCAGGCAGAGCGCTCGTCCGGATCGGCGCGGGGCACGTTTGCCCTTGGCGAGTGCCTCCGCGAGGGCTTTGAGATGGGCGCGGAGGCGGCGCGGGCAGCGGGCCAGGAGGCTGAAACTCCGGATCTGCCGGAGACTTCCGCTACTGAACCGTTGGCCATCGAGGCGCATTGGGAATTGTCCAGCGGGCGGCGTGGCGCCCGGGCATTTGTAGACCTCATGAACGATGTAACGTCCGACGACCTGAAGCTGGCGGTTCGTGAGGGCTATCAATCGGTCGAGCACGTCAAACGGTACACGGCAGCCGGTATGGGCATCGATCAAGGCAAGACCGGCAACGTCAATGTCATCGGCATCCTGGCACAGGATTTTGGCCTCGAACCGCCCGAGGTTGGCACGACGACGTTTAGACCTCCCTACAGCCCAATTAGCTTTGCCGTCATGACAGGCATTGATCAGGGGCAGTTGATCATCCCCTCCCGGCGAACGCCGATCACGGACTGGAACGAGAGGGAAGGCGCCTTCATGAACGAGGCCGGCCTCAACTTCCGGCGACCGCTCTATTTTACCAAGACTGGCGAAGACATCGACGAGGCATCGCGTCGCGAGGCAAAGGCCGTGCGCACCTCCGTCGGCATCTATGACGGATCGCCGCTCGGCAAGATTGAGCTTGCCGGTCCCGATGTCGTGAAGCTGCTCAACATGATCTACACCAACTCCTTCGACAAGATGAGGATTGGTGGCGGGCGCTACGGCATGATGCTGTTCGAGGACGGCCGGATGTTCGATGACGGCATCACCTTCCGCCTTGGCGAGGACCGGTATCTGATGTCAACCGGGTCAGGCACAGCCGATGCTATCTTCGCGCATGTCCAACGGATGTTGCAGTGCGATTGGCCCGAATGGAAGGTCTATGCGACGCTCGTCAGTGCTCAATGGGCCAACATTTGCGTTTGCGGTCCGCGAACTCGCGAAGTGTTCGAGCGGGTGGGCACCGATATCGACATTACGAACGAGTCGTTCAAGTTCCTGGACATCCGCGAGGGCACGGTTGGCGGCTTTCCTGCACGGTTGATGCGAGCAACCTTTACCGGCGAGCTAAGCTTCGAGGTGGCCGTCCCTTCACGCCATGGCCTCGCGATGTGGGAAGCCCTGATGGAAGCCGGCAGCGAGTGGGACATCACCCCCGTCGGCGGTGAAGCCAACGGTATCTTACGGCTCGAGAAGGGCTTCATTATGCCCGGTGCCGAAGGCGACGGCACCACCAATGTGTTCGATGCAGCCCACGGCTGGATGTTCCATCAGAAGAAGAAGGATTTCATTGGCAAGCGGTCCGTCGATCGCGACCGGAAGCTTGGAGGCCCTCGCAAACAACTCGTCGGTCTGCTGATGGAAGACCCCTCATTCGTGCCGCCGGATGGCAGCCCGATCATCGAGGGCGAAACAGATGCGGGGCAGCCGATAATGGTCGGTCATATCACCGCCGGTACCTTCAGTCCCAATCTCGAACGCTCGTTGGCGCTTGCGCTGCTCTTCCAAGGACGTGATCGCAAGGGTGAGTCGGTAACGATTTCGCTCGCCGACCGGACCGAGCAGGCAACTGTCACCGACCCAATCTTCATCGACCCCCGTGGCGAAAGAATGCGGAGCTAAGACCATGCCATATGATGCAGATGTAACAGAACAGCCGATCTATGCTGTCTTCAATTTGCGCGGTGGCGATGATGCGCGCGCCGCATTTTCGGAAGTGCTTGGACTCGATCTGCCGCAGCAGGCGACGATGGCTGCCATCAAGGGCGATGTTCATGCACTGACGATCAGTCCCGACGAGTGGCTGGTGGCAGCGCCCGCCGGCGAAGAAGAGAGGCTGGAGGGTGATCTGCGCAAGTCGGTTGAGGATATGTTCGCTTCCGTGACAGCGGTTTCCGACATGCACAAGGTCTATCGCGTGTCCGGACCGGGCGCGCGGGATATCCTCGCCCAGGGAACCTCGGTCGATCTTCATCCCCGTGTGTTCGGCCCGGGTCGCTGCGCGCGGACGGCATTTGCCAAGACAACCGGGGCCGTCATTCATCAGATCGATGAAGCACCGACATATGACGTCTACGTGGAATCCAGCTTCGTTGGTTACATGAAGCTGTGGTTCGACACGGCAGCCGGAAATCTGGCTGGGTAGGCGGTGCTGGTCTGCGAGCGCCGCCGCAACTAGGCGCGGATGTGTAGTGGCGCATTGTGCACGCCAATTGATCACGACCCGCTCCGGTCAAGCGTCGCTTGAGATCAGGCACCGGTTAATGCTTGCAAAAGAGACGGATGTCCGCTTTTGCCTAGACAGCGGACCTCAGTCGCGTGAGTTGTGGCTACGTTCGCTTTTGACCCGAGGGAGATCTTCGGCCCTTTTCACGAACGTGGTCGTTGACGGCGGCGCCAGTCGATACATCGATGTCGGTGACAAGGTCGTTCGCCGCGGCCTTACCTCATTTTCCAGCTGGCAGAAGCCGCCGCCTGCGGATCCCTGTCTGCCGAATTCTGTGTTTAATTGACGGGCTGCGGCCGGCCGGATATCTAGCGACCGTATGACTGGAGCAGCAGGTATAAGATGCACCGGGCCCTAAGGTGAGAACACCCATTGCAGAGCAGAGACGCCGGGCCGAAGTAGGCTCGACGATCCTGCAACACAGCTTTCGGCCGTTCTTTTTGGCGGCAGGAATTTGGGCAACGCTGGCCGTGCCAATATGGCTGATGAGCTATGTGGGTGTTTTGGTCCCACCCGCGGGCTTCGGTGGCCTGCTGTGGCATCAGCATGAGATGCTATTCGGTTTTGCTGGCGCGGCGATCGCCGGCTTTATCCTGACGGCAATCCCGAATTGGACGGGCCGCCTGCCCGTGCGCGGCTGGAGGTTAGGCATGCTGGTAGCCTTCTGGTTTGCCGGCCGGCTGGGTTTCCTGGCCGCCGCCTCGATTGGCGCAATTGCTGCCGCCGTTTTGGATTTGACCTTCCTAAGCATGCTCGCGGTGATGATCGCGCGCGAACTAATCTCAGGGAAGAATTGGCGCAACCTGCCGGTGCTCGTCCTGATTGCCTTGTTTGCCTTGGGGAATTGGCTGGTGCATTTCGAACTCAACGATATCGCCGATACAGCGGCGGTGGGAATTCGGCTTTCGACATTTGCGCTGGCGA
>CAZCVU010000224.1:0-5038 GCA_964501745.1 uncultured Flavobacteriales bacterium
CATCGCCGGGGTCGCTACCCGAGTAAACGATGCAGTCACCGCTCGACATGATGGCGACAAGAAAATCGTCCGCTCCCCCGACGCCGGCATCGACCGTCCAGGAGATCATCGCTGTTAGATTCCCGCCGAACTGCGACACGCGCGACAGCGGGAACTTGACCACCGTGCCGGCGACGGCATTGGCCGAACTGTACCAGAAGTCCTGGGTGCCGGAATCCCACCTGTAGACCCTGCCTTTGTGGACGGCGATCCCATCCAGGTTCGCCGGCGTCAGGCCCGAACCGGACAGCGTCGAGTTCGACAACGTCGTGCCGTCGTACTCCAGTGGCGTGTCCGCGCCGTTGACCCCCAGCAGCTTGCCGTTGAAGTTGGCCCACTCCCAGGCGTCGGCCGAATAGCCGGTCCCCAGCTGGGTGGCGGCGCCGGCAGACGTGGCGTCATAGACCTTGCCGTTCGCGCTCGCGATCAACTTCCGAACGGACGCCGCATGGTACTCGACCATGCTGTCTACGTTCGCCGTCCCGACACCTGTGGCGTGAGAAGACCGGCCCTTCCGCATCCTGACCTTGCCAACGTCGCAGTCCCAGTTCCGCAGGCTTACGGCGTCTGTGGGGCTCATCGAATCAAGCGAATCGCGAGTGTTCATCCCGCCATAGGGCGCCGGCACGGGCACCCGCTGGGATGTCGGGCGCGTCCCCAGCCGCTGCCTCTCCAGCGCGGCGACCATTAGCCAAACCCCCCTTCGGGGACGTTCACCCCGTAATCGAACTTGGCCTCGCCGTGCATCTGCACGGTCGGCGCGCCGGCGTCGCGCATCACCGCCAGGTCGACCTCGGCGTCGTGTTCTTGCTTTTCTTCAGCGTAGGCCATGCCCATCGCCTTGAGCCCGCGCCAGATGGTGCCCGCCTCGATCAGGTATTCGCTGATGACGCCGGTGTCGGTGTCGGCGGCCCAATCCGTCTGTGCCGTGCCGCCCGCGTCCTGGCACCAGCCGTTGGAGACGTATTCGTATGCGAGAGTGTCGGCCGACGACGGCGTCGGGTAGATGTACATCAGGCCGGCCTTGACCCTAAACCAGCGCCGCACCCCGGACGTGACGATGCCGGATTGGAGCGTTTGCCAGTCCTGAGGCGACGTGGGGCCGGTCATCTTCCAGTAGTTGGTTCGGTCCCAGAGCGTGTCGTTCACATGGTGATCGTAGTCGCTCGCTAGGGCATAGGACGCCGTGGCGTCTGCCGTGGTGATCGTCGCCTCTTTTTGGAGCACTTGCCAATCATGCCGGCGGGCCAGCACCTTGCCGGCGCGGCTGGCCGCACGCAAGAGCATGACGGCCGTCTCGTCGGTGTTTCCGACAATGGTCGAGGGCTTGGCGACCCGGATTTCCTGTGCCGCGTTTTGGCAAATGGTCAGGAGCGACATGTCTACCTCTTTTTGCGGCCGCCCTTGCGGGAGGCCGGTGCGGGCGCGGGCGTTTCATCCTTCTCGCCGACACGGTGCAGCAAAACATCGACCTTGCGCGTCAGAGCGGCGACATCTCGTTGCAGGCGTTCATTCTCGGTACGCAGTTCCTTTTCGGTTTCAGACGTGCCCGCGATGAACTGGCGGGCACGGTCACGCAATTGCGCGCCGTCCATGCCAATATTCTGCAAATATCCGTCTGCTACCTTGGAAAGCTGCTCGACGGTGAGAATGTTGAGCGCCTGGAGTTCAGCGACCCGCGCGACGTTCAGATACGGCCACTGGTCGATGGGCGTGCCGTCGAGGATCGCCTCTTGCTTGGCGGTGAACTTGGCCCAAGCCTCGGGCCAGCGCGCCTTATCTTCGTCGGTCACTTCCCGGTCGGGAACCTCGTTTTTCTGGCCGGGGATCAAAATCTTGACAAATTGGCGCTGTTCATAAATGGGACGACCCTCACGCTCCGACGCCCGCTTCATGTGATGCGCGTGCATGTGGAACAGAGGGATGCACCCGTCGTCTTTGTCGTGGGCGACGCCGACCCATTCCGCACTACCACCTACCGCCATTACTTGACTCCTTCATTGATGCACTTCGATATCCACGGGAGCAACCCCTTCCCATGCACCTGTACTCTGTACAGATGCCCGTAGTTATTTAATTGACTAATAAAATCGTAAGCCTGTCCGCAGAAAGCGGGGCTGGACTTGAACTCCCGCCCCCCGTAATTGATCTTGATCGTCTCAAGTTTCATGTGGTCGTCGTACTTCTGTTCGTAGGCGTGATGGTCCGCCGCGTCATCGTATGAGGAATCGACGCCGTACATGTGGATGTTTTTATAGCCCATCAACCACGCCAGGCTGATACATCTTAGGGCGGAAGTCCGCCCGCCGCCGACCGTGACCCACGGCTTGCCAGATCGCTCCAGAATCTCCTCAAGGTCGTAGGCGCTGTCCCAGGCGTGCCACAAGATGACGCGCCTGCCTTTGAGCGCGTCGAACAGCCTGGGGCTGCACTGCGACGCAACGTAGTAATCAATGTCGTCGCGTATCGGGATCATCTCCGCGACGGTCGGCAGGCCATCCAGGCTGATGACGGCGGTCGGCACGATTCCGTTGTCGACCAGATACTGGGCCGCCTGGTTGATGGCGAATACCGGCTCGCCCCGCTTGAGCCTTTTTTTTATTGCTTTTAAAGACCGCCGCAAAGACGGGGCCCCGCCGACGATATTGAAGCGCCCCCGTTTCGGCCGCGTGTCGGGCGTGAATTGCGCGACATCGTCCCGCGCGAGAGCAGACTCCACATGGTGCGTCAGCACCCACGGGGGGACGGCGCACCGCGCGGTTGAACTGTAGGGGACCGTGTCGTCCCCAGGCGGTTGGGGGAGGGGCGACCCTCCCCCTTCCGCTTGTTGCCCACCTAGAACGTGGTGGATTTCGGCCACGTCGCGATGATCGGAGTCTCGGCGGAAGCGGTGACCGCAGTCACCGCAACAACTCCGTCGATCTTCGTCGTGCCGCTTGAAGAATCGTCCAGACTGCCAGCCGTGGCGCTGGTGTATAACGCCACGTCGGCCGCGCAACTAGTCAAGACGTTGCACTTGAGGCTGGAGTTGGCGCCGCGCAAGGCGACCCAGCCGTAGTCGTTGTCGGCAAACGCCGACTGGGCGAACCCAATGAGCCACCCGTCGTCGGCCATCGCCTTGGTAATGGACGCCGCTTCTACGAGCGTCTCGTCGATCCCGACGCAGTCGTATTGCGCGATGGCGCCATTAGCCATCACATACATCCACTCGGTGCCGTCGCTGCCCTTGACGATCGTGCCAGGGGCGAACTCGGGCGCGGTCGGCGTCGACGTGAAGTCAACGCCGGCAATGGCTTCGGTAGTGTAGAAAGTGTTTGCCATTATGCCCTCCTCTAGGCCTTGATGACTTGCTGAAGGCTGGCGTTCGACATCGTCATGTTGCCCATGAAGATGATCGGCACCACGACCGCGTCCTGGTTGACCGAATTGCGGTCGTCCAGGGCCACGCTGTTGGCGTCTTTGTGCGGCCGCCAGAACAGGTAGTCGCTGTTCAGCATGTACATACGGTTGGCATTACAGCCGGGGTCGTAGACGACCGCAGCCTTGCCGCCGGTGCCGTAATACGCGAGACTCTCAAACCCAGCCGCCGCGTCCTTCTCCGACGTGATGCGCTGCATGTCCGACAGGGCATTGCGGAAGAACCCAAAATAATTTGAGCCCGCAACGATCAGGTCGGGGTGGTCGGAGCCGCGAACGACTTCCAGCCACGCGGCGTTCATCGCCGCGAGAACGTTGTCCGCGTCCATAGCCTCGCCGTAGTCGCTCGACATGTCGTAGCTCGCGTTCTGCCAGAACGAGAAGTTGGCGCGGTTGATGGAACCAACCGTACCCGTGCTCGGCGAGTCGGCAACCAAGTGCTGCAAGCCACCGATCTGCTTGCCGCTGGTGCCGGTGCCGTCCGAGAAGACGCCGGTCGAAAGGTTGTTCGCCATCGTCTTCTCGGCGTTGGCGATCCGCTTCTCCATCAGATGGATCATGCGGGACTTGCCGCTGTTACGCCGAATGTCGAGGCCCGAGATGGAAACCACCGTAGCGGCCTGTTTCCAATCGAACTCGGCAGCCGAAAACACCGTACTGGGCGTTATATCCAGCACTTCGTAGCCGCTGTAATACTTGAACGTGCTGTTCTCAGCGTACTCCAACTCCTCGACGAGATTCTGACCGCCGTCGGCCAACTGCACGTTGCCCTTCCGGTTGAGCCAGTTGAGAACCGGGTTGTGCGTCAGCACGTTGTCGGCCAACTTCTCCCGGCGGTTGCGGAGCGTCGTGGTGACGATCTCCGACAGATTTGGATCGGCCATTGCCGTCCCTCCCTTTTGTGGTTATTACGCGGAAGCGTGTTCGTCCCATGCATCGGACAGGTCATCTCGCAGTTTCCCAGATCGTTTTGGCGCCGGCGCCGTTGCCGGCCGCGATACCACCCGTCGAGAAGCCCTCTTCGCCTTCTCCACCGACTCCTTGCGTTGCTTGCCCTTATCGCGCGCCGCAGTGTCTGACTGCTTGGCGAGCGCATCGGCGCGCAAGGTCGGGTCTGCCCATACCGCCATGTCGTATGCGGTATTCAAGTCGGGCGCCGCGCCGGACTGGATCAGCGAACCCATCGCAACCCGCACTGCGTCGAAATGCGGGTGAATGAGCGCGCCGTTCGCAACCTCGTTGCGGAAGGTGTCGATAGTCTCGTTGGTGGAACGCTGCCGCTCCGTCATCGCTGCCTGCGCCTGGTTCTGCAAGTGCCCCTGCATATGTGACAACTGCGCTTCCAGGGTTTGTAGCTTGTGCGCCGCAGCCGGGTCTTGGTACTCGACCTCGCCTTCCTGGCCGGTGGCCTGGGACAGATCGACCCCGTATTGCTGCGCGAGCCACGCGATGGTTTCGCCGGGCCGGGACTGCAAGGAGCGGTGCGCCGCCAACAACTGGCGGATCGCGCCGACCCTGTCGGTGCCCTGCAAGGCGAGTTCTTCATCGTGCGGCTGGAATAGGCCGTCGAGAGCTTGCCGCT
>CAZCVU010000225.1:0-5013 GCA_964501745.1 uncultured Flavobacteriales bacterium
GGAAGCGCTCGCCGAGGTCGTCGCCGAAGACATGATTTACGTGTCCGCCTTCGGCAAGTCCCAAACAAGACCCGAGGTATTCGCCGCGTTTCAATCCGGCGCCTTAAGGGTCGAACGCATGACGACCAGCGATATCTCGACCCGAATCTACGGCGACACAGGCATCCTCATCTATAAGGCGGCCGCGAAAACGATCGACGGCGCGGTGACGGTCGAGGGCGAAACCCGATCGACCACCGTCTATGTCAGAAGCGACGGTGCCTGGCGAATGGTGTCGCAACACCAATCCCGCATCGAATAAGAGCGGTCGAAATTCCGTCCGGCGGAACGGCTTGTTCACGGACGATCATGTCATAAAATAAATGGCGCGCCCGACAGGATTCGAACCTGTGACCTTCGGCTTCGGAGGCCGACGCTCTATCCACTGAGCTACGGGCGCCTCAACGGCTGTGTTCAACGCAATCTACGGCATGGTAGCGGCCAATGCCAATCGCCTGTCGTGCTCACTGTTTCAGCGGCGTGACCCCGAGTTAGCGTTGCACCAGATCTGCACCCGAGGGCAGCGGCGCGTCGGGCGCGCTGATCCAGGCGGCGACGTCGCGGTAGACCTTGGCCGCGCCGAGGTCGCGCAGGAGCATGTGATAGCCTGTCTTATAATGCGCGATCCGACGCTCGCTGTTTTCCGGAAGACGTTGCAGCAAGCTGTCGACGGATCGGCCCGGGATCAACTCCTCATTGGCACCATAGAGGATTAGCATGCGCCCCTGCAGGCGCGGCGCGGCAGCCAACGCTGCATCCATCAAATTGACCAGCCCGTACAGCGAGTCGATGCGGGTTTCCCTGATGATCAGCGGGTCACGTGCCAATGCCCGCAGCATCTCAATATTGTCGGATGGACGAATCTTCAGACCGCGAGCCGATACCCGGAACCAGGGTATTGTGTGCGCGCCGATCCACAGGGCCGCGCGCATAAATGGATTCATCGTCTTGCGGCCCCAGACGGCTGGGGCAGCGAGAATGATGCCGTCGAAGGCTTGAGGACTGATCGCTGGGCGATCGCTGCCCGCAATGCCTGCCATGATGACGGCAGCGCCCATACTCTCGCCGAGCAGGTAGAGCGGCAGCCGCGGATGACGGTTGCGCAGCAGATGGCTGGCGGCTGCCAGGTCGGCGGTCAGCGTTTCGGTGGTAGCGAACCTTCCGGGATGCGGCGCCGCGCCGAATCCTCGCTGATCGTACGCATATGTTATGATCCCGCTCACGGTCCAGAATTTGGCGGCTTCCTCAAAGCTTTTTGAATAGTCATTGAAACCGTGAAGTGCCAGCACCACTGCGCTCGGTTCGCCTTCGGCTTGCCATACTCGGATCGGCAGACGCATGCCGTCGCCGGTGACGATATGCTGCGCTCCGAGGACCGGGGCCGCCGTGCGCGGGCCGGCGCGCTCAAGATGTGGCGCGCAAGCGGCAACGAACAGGCAAACCAACGAAAGGATCGCACTGTGCTTCAGGGCCTGTGCAGGTGTCCGCTGGTGCATCGTCCTATTTCTCTAGCAGCTAATCCCGCCTGTTGATTGGCGGAAGACTTGCGGTATCATCGGTCGGCCCGTCCGGGCGATCAAGCGATCCGTCAGGCGCATACCGACGCTGGCATCACGCAGTTAGTCATACGGTTTTGGGGATGATCGAGAATGGACCCGGTTGAGACTGTTGAGGTTGAGACGAAAAACGTGAGTTGCGATGGCGACAGTGCACTCGGCCATCCGCGTATTTATCTCAAATTGGACAACGATGGTGAAATCGATTGCCCCTATTGCGGCCGCCATTTCGTACTCAAGGGTGGCGCCGAGCAGCAGCTGGAGGGGCACCAGTAGTCGGATAACTCGTGCGAGGGACGGGAGCTCGGCGGTTGCCGCCCTTCACGGCATCGTTCATTGTGCCGCGCTACGTCGCGAGGCAAGCACGGCTTGAACCTGCATGAGCAAAAGCTCCAGCAAACCCCGGCATGTCTTTCTCGTCGATGGCTCCGGCTTCATCTTCCGGGCCTTCCACGCGTTGCCGCCGATGACGCGGCCGGACGGGACGCCGGTCAATGCGGTCTACGGATTCTGCAATATGCTGATGAAGCTGTTGCGGGACACCGATGCCGACCACATCGCTGTGATCTTCGATTCGGCGCGCAAAACCTTCCGCAACGATATCTATCCGGAATACAAGGCACATCGGCCGCCGCCGCCGGAAGAGCTCATCCCACAGTTTCAACTATGTCGCGATGCGGTCGAGGCGTTCAATGTTCCGGCCGTGGAATTGCCGGGTTATGAAGCCGACGACCTGATTGCCACATATACGCGGCAGGCCCGCGAAATAGGCGCCGATGTGACCGTCGTGTCGTCTGACAAGGATTTGATGCAGCTGGTCGAGGACAAGGTCGTCCTCTATGACGCTATGCGCAACCGCGAGCTCGGCCTTGACGCGGTGCAGGAGAAATTCGGCGTCGGCCCCGACAAAGTCGTCGAGGTGCAGGCGCTGGCCGGCGATTCGGTGGACAATGTGCCGGGCGTCCGAGGGATCAGCGTAACCGCCGCAGCCAACTTAATTAAGCGCTATGGGGATTTAGAAGGTCTGCTCACTACTGCCAAAGATCCGAGCGAAATGGCAAGAGGCGCTGACAAAGATTTGGCTAAAGTTGAGGCGAAGATTTTCCAACTCGTAGGGCATGAATTTAAAGTCAGTTCTCCAAAACAGCTTGGACAGATTCTTTTCGATGAACTTCGTCTCCCCGGTGGGGAAAGAGGTAAGACCGGTGCGTACGGCGTCGGGGCAGAAATCTTGGAGACGTTGGCTTCAGAAGGCCACGAGATTGCTCATCTTGTTCTTCAGTGGCGCCTACTAAGCAAGATCAAAACGTCGTATGCTGAAGCTCTATGTAAGCAATCTGAAATGGCACGCATCTCGCACCGACTGGTGACGCTTAAGGAAGATGTGCCGGTCGAGCGTGACATCGACAGCTTCGATGTCCGCGATCTGGATGCGGACGTAGTCATCAAGTTTTTACGCGAGCAGAACTTCAAGAAGATCATTGCTAGAATTGAGAGCCAGCTTGGGGGCGCCGGCGAAGGATCCGGTTCTGTGAGCGAACCGGAAAAGGCAGACGGCGCGCCGTCCTACGAGCTAGTGCAGGACGAGGAGACACTCGAGCGCTGGGTTGCCGACGCCACCAGGGCGGGCCTTGTCGCATTCGATACCGAGACCACCTCGCTCGACGCCATGCGCGCCGATCTGGTCGGCTTCTCGTTAAGCGTGGAGTCCGGCAGCGCTTGTTACGTTCCAGTTGCACACAAGCCGCCCAAGACACAGGCGTCGCTCGATCTTGGCGACGGCGGTGAGGCAGCTGAGGCTGACGGCGTGCCACGGCAGATCGCTTTGCAGCGAGCCGTCGAACTGCTGCAGCCGATGCTCCAGGATGCAAGCGTGCTCAAGGTCGGGCATAACATCAAGTACGATGCGATGGTATTGGCGCGCTACGGTGTCGAGATCGCCCCGCTCGACGATACGCTGGTCTTGTCGCATGTGCTGGATGCCGGACTGCACGGCCACGGCATGGATGAGCTCGCAACCCTGCATCTCGGCCACACCAATATCAAATTCTCCGAAGTGGCTGGCAGCGGACGCAAACAGGTGACGTTCGACTACGTGCCGCTTGAGGCTGCGCGTGACTACGCGGCCGAGGACGCAAGTGTCACGCTGCGCCTCCACGAAGTCCTGAAACCACGGCTGTTGGCCGAACATATGGTGACGGTCTACGAGACCGTGGAGCGTCCGTTGATACCGGTGCTGCTGGCGATGGAGCGTGCAGGCGTGCTCGTCGATCCGAAGTTCCTGCGCGAGCTTAGCGGTGACTTCACCAAGCGTCTGGCGGAGCTCGAGATCGCGATCCACAAGCTCGCGGGCGAGGAGTTCAATATTGCCTCGCCGAAACAGCTCGGCGAAATCCTGTTCGACAAGATGGGCATCTCCGGCGGCAAGAAGGGCAAGACGGGGGCTTACAGCACGGGCGCCGATATTCTTGAAGGTCTCGCGGCAGAGGGCCACGATCTACCCGCGCGCGTCCTGGACTGGCGCCAGCTCGCCAAACTCAAGAGCACCTATACCGATTCGCTAATTGAACAAATCAATCCCGATACCGGTCGCGTGCACACATCCTACTCGATGGCCGGCGCTTCGACTGGTCGGCTTTCCTCCACCGACCCCAACCTGCAGAACATCCCGATCCGCACCGAGGAAGGACGCAAGATTCGTCAGGCGTTTATCGCCGAGAAGGGTGCCCGCCTGGTGTCGCTCGACTACAGCCAGATTGAATTGCGGGTGCTGGCTCATATGGCACGAATCGATGCGCTGATCGACGCCTTCCGGAACGGCGCCGACATCCATGCGATGACCGCCAGCCAAGTGTTCGATCTGCCGATCGAGGGTATGGATCCAATGACGCGGCGTCGGGCCAAGGCGATCAATTTCGGCATCATCTACGGCATCAGCCCGTTTGGCCTGGCGCGCCAACTAGGCATCCCGCAGGGCGAGGCCAAGGCTTACATCGAAGCCTATTTCGAGCGCTATCCGGGGATCCGTGATTATATGGAAGAGATCCGGTCCAGCGCGCGCAAGATCGGGTATGTGACGACTTTGTTCGGACGCCACGTCCACGTCGCCGGTATCAACCAACGCAATCCAGCGCACCGTGGGTTTGCCGAACGACAGGCGATCAATGCGCCCATCCAAGGCAGCGCTGCCGACATCATCAAGCGCGCTATGATCCGCGTTCCGGGTGCACTGAAGAAAGCCGGGCTCAAGGCAACGATGTTGCTGCAGGTGCATGATGAACTCCTGTTCGAGGTTCCCTCGGCGGAAGTCGACGAAACCATCGAGGTCGTTGGTAAGATTATGGAGGCTGCCGCGGGTCCGGCGATCGAGCTCGCAGTGCCGCTCGTGGTTGATGCCGGGGTCGGCATTAACTGGGCC
>CAZCVU010000226.1:0-4998 GCA_964501745.1 uncultured Flavobacteriales bacterium
AGCGCGTGCAACCCGATGAGGTCTATAATCTTGCCGCTCAGAGCCATGTCATGGTGTCTTTCGAGCAGCCGGAATACACCGCCGACGTCGTCGCAACAGGGACATTGCGGTTATTGGAAGCGCTGCGCGACCACATGCAGGTGAGCGGCAGCGCCGTCAGGATATATCAGGCTGGATCTTCGGAGATGTACGGGAGCGCGGTGTCGCCGCAATCGGAGACGACGCCGTTCCATCCACGTAGCCCTTATGGAGCGAGCAAAGTCGCGGCATTCTGGTATGCGACGAGCTACCGTGAGGCATACGATATGTTCGTCTCCAATGGCATCCTCTTCAACCACGAGAGCCCGCGGCGCGGTGAAACTTTTGTTACCCGCAAGATTTCCCGGGCCGTTGGCCGCATCAAGGAGGGGCTGCAGGAGACACTCTATCTCGGTAACCTCGACGCCCAACGGGACTGGGGCTACGCCGGCGATTTCGTCGAAGCGATGTGGTCGATGTTGCAACAGGAGGTGCCGGGGGATTTTGTCATCGCCACCGGCCAGTCGCATGCGGTCCGTGACTACCTGGCGGCTGCGTTCTCCCACGCCGGTCTCGATTGGGAAAAGCACGTTCGCATAGACGAGCGTTATGTGCGGCCGGCGGAAGTCGACATGCTTTGCGGTGACGCTGGCAAGGCGCGAAGTGAGCTCGGCTGGCAGCCAAAGGTCTCGTTTGATGAGTTGGTGCGTATGATGGTCGATCACGACCTTGATCTGGCGCGCCAGGAACGCACGCTGGCTGACGCGGGCCATGCGGTGAATCTTCGTGGGGCCGCGCATGGCTGAACTGCCGATTGGTGCTCGGATCTATGTCGCCGGACATCGCGGTTTGGTCGGCTCGGCGATCAGCCGCGCCCTACGTACCAGGGGTCACGACTCACTACTTGAGCGTACGCGCGGTGAACTCGACCTGACCGACGCCGCTGCGGTCGATCGTTTCTTCGAGGACGCGCAGCCGGACTACGTGTTTCTGGCCGCGGCAAAGGTCGGTGGTATCCATGCCAACAGTATCTATCCTGCGGACTTCATACGCGAAAATCTCGCGATTGAGGTCAATGTGATCCACGCGGCGTGGCAGCATCGGGTGACCAAACTGCTGTTTCTCGGTTCGTCGTGTATCTATCCGAAGCTGGCGCCACAGCCGATATCCGAAGAGGCGTTGCTCGGAGGTCCACTGGAGCCGACCAACGAGGCGTATGCGATTGCCAAGATTGCCGGCCTCAAGATGTGCGAAGCCTACCGGCGGCAACACGGGTTCAATGCGATCAGCCTGATGCCGACCAACCTGTATGGTCCGGGCGATGATTTCGAGCTCGAAACCAGTCACGTTGTCCCGGCTTTGATTCGCAAGGCACACGAGGCGAAGCTTTCGAAAGCACCGCAACTAGAGGTCTGGGGCAGTGGCACTCCACGCCGTGAATTCCTGCATGTCGACGATCTCGCCGACGCCGCTGTCTTCTGCATGGCTCACTACGATGCAGCGGAGCACATCAACGTCGGCGTTGGTCAGGACATTACGATCCGGGAACTGGCGCTTCTCATTTGTGAGATCGTTGGTTACTCAGGCGATGTCGCCTTTGATGCGACGAAGCCGGACGGCACGCCGCGCAAGATGCTCAACGTCGATCGCTTGAGTGGGCTTGGCTGGCGGCCGAGGATCGGGCTCCGAGACGGACTCGCGGAGACCTACAGATGGTACCTGGAAGACGGTGGCGCGCTTGCCGCCGAATAGGTGCCGAGGGTTTGAGAATCGGCGGCATCTTTCCGCCACCCCGCAGACGGCTCTACACATCGAAGCGTAAGTGTTGGGGCCGGAGGTGCCGTAAGGCGCCTGATCGGATCCGCCGTACTTCCCGAAAGCCAGCTACAGGCCGGATGTGCTGTAGGCGCGGGCGCGAGCGCGGATCTCAGCGCGCCGCTGTTCTTTGACGTTGCGTGGCGGCCACGTCGCGAGGTCGATCAGTGCGATGGTTGGTTTCTCGGTAAAGATGATCGGCGGCGGCGCCTCGCCACTGTTTCGAGCGTATTTGGCCAGCAATGCTGCTTTCTTGCGCTGGTATTTGCGCTCGGCAAGTTGCAGCTTCCGAGCCTGCTGCCGCGTCCGGTTGTTCTCGCGCCTGATTTCACGCCAGGCGGCAAATACCTTGGTCCGATAGGGCGCCTGTAGTTCAGGTGTCGACGAGTGATAGTGTTTGACGGCTTGCGTCCAGGATTTCCGTTCAATCCGCAGGTCGCTCAGGAAGGCTGCCACGTAGGTGATGTTGGTTGTAGGGTCGAAGGCTTCGTTGAGATCTGCGAAGGCGCCCGGGTGGTAGCGTAGGTTGATTTGCATGCAGCCGACGTCGATGTTGCTGACGCCGCGCCTCTGAAGCTGCTCGACGGCGCGAATTGCAGTTGCTTTCGATGCGAAATACCGTCCCTTTCCCTCCGCCGTGACCGTCCACGGCCAGGCAAAATTCTGCTCCGCTTCGGCATCCCATCGGCCCGTCTCGACGACCGAGATTGCATAAAGCAGTTTGTCGGGAATTCTCCACTGCGGCTCGGTCTCTGAGATCACGGTGGCGCAGATACGATCCGGGCCTGCCGCGCTATTCGCTGCGCCAGCACGCGCTGGGGCGGCCAGCACAGCGACCAAAACGATCGCGCTTGCCGCTATGCTGGCCGTGTGCCCAAAGGTCATCGATGCTTGCATATCCTTCCTCCTGTGCAAGCAGCAGCAAACGGCGTGCCATTTTTGCAGCGGAGGCAGCGTTCTGGCCGGCGTTTGCGGACTATGCGGCGCGACAAGGCGCGACTTGCTGGAGTCCTGCAGCCTTGCGCACCCATCCGGTAGGGGCCGAAGACATTGATTTAAAGGGCTTATTTGATGGCAAGCTGTACCGTGACGCGCAAAGGTTCTTGATTTGTACGTCAACGGTTCACATATCTGAATGTATCCGCATGGGCGGCGGGCCAGAATCGGCCCGAATACACCCATGCACGACGCCAGTTAGGCGTTCCCTCCCTGAACTTGGCCGCACGGACGTGCGGCCTTTTTTTGCCTAGCCGGGCAATATCCGGTCGAGAGTTCGAGCCGGAGTTCCGCCGGGCGTGCCTATGCGCCGCCGGGGTCGAGCGCGCGTTGCATCAACACGGTGTCGACCCAGCGCTTGTGCTTGTAGCCGACGTCCTGAAGTACGCCTACTCGATGAAAGCCGAGGCGTGCGTGAAGCTTGATCGAGGCGTCGTTTTCGCTGTCGCCGATGACCGCCACCATCTGTTTGAACCCGGCCTCTGTACAGTGCTCGATCAGCGCCGCCAACAGGGCCCGTCCGGCACCGCGGCCGGCCATCTCTGGTGCGACGTAGACCGAGTCTTCGACGGTGTGGCGATAGGCGGGCCGCGGCCGGTATGTGCTGCCGTAGGCAAAGCCGATCACGGCGCCGTCGAGTTCGGCGACGAGATACGGCATTCCGGTCTCTGCTGCCGCCTTCCAGCGTCGCTCAATCTCGGCCACGCCGGGCGGCGACTCCTCGAACGACGCCAGCCCGTGCTCTACGTGATGGCCGTAGATTGCGGCAACCGCGTGAAGATCCTCTGCGCGGGCGTCTCTGACGAGGGGTGAGGTCATTGCGGCGTTTGGTTTCATCGCTCTGGACTTCGGCCAGGGTGCCTGTTCGCTCACCGATTACGGTGGTGGGTCAAGGGGTTAGCGAAGCCAGCCTAAGAGGAACTTCGACCGTATTTAGCCGTGTTGTGCGGCGTCCGGCAAGGCTGAATCCGCATCCATCAAGGCAGCCGCAGCCGCTCTTGTCAGGGATCTACTTTGATGATACTTCCCCGGGGCCGTCGCCCTTTGTCTTTGGCGACCGAGCGGCAGTAGATACCACAAATGGGCGCGTAGCTCAGCGGAAGAGCACTACGGTGACATCGTAGGGGTCGTTGGTTCAATCCCAACCGCGCCCACCACGGTACTCGGTAGCAAACCGCATATTCATCAGAGATTTCGGGCTGCGACTCCAGCCGGCACCCAGTCACCCAGTCTGGCCGCTGCGGGCCGCCTCGACCAGGTCCGCCAGTTCACGGTTCTCCTTCTTGCGGCCGGCGACGTCGACGACGCTCAGCATTTGCTCGCCCTGGAAGGTCAGCCGCTGCAGCTCCGATGCCTTGGCCTGGATGCGCGCGCACAAGTCCGCGTCGGGGCACAGGGCCGCCAGCTTTGTTAGGGCCCAGATCATTTCGTGCAGCTCTTTGACGATGAAGAAGGTGGCGAATAGCCGCGCCGCCTGGCCGGCATCGGTGCGCCAGTCGACACTCGGAAAGATGACTTGCGTGACCTTTTGTCCGGCGCCGGAACAGCTGTAGTCCGCGCAGCCGGAAAATCCCCGGTCTCGGAGGTCGGTGTGAATCTGGCACCGGAAATCTGTGCTCAGATTGCGACAGGGTACCCCTTCGGGCTTGGCGAACGCATAGTCGGCAGACTTCGCAAAGCCGTGCGCGACACAACATACTCCGGCGCAGTTTTCGCAATCCGGTTCAAGGCTCCGCTCGTCTAACGCATCAACCGCCCGGCCCTTGTCAATTTCGCCTTGCTGAGTAGTCACGTCAGGCGTCCAGATGTCCTGCCATCCAGTCGGCACTTTGCGGGCTGTAGCGGTGGCGCTGGTTGTTCACGCAGTGATTGCCGCGCTCGACAATCAGAAGTTCGGTCGGACCCGAGGCCGTGGCGGCCAGCTGGCGCTGGTGGTCGGGAGGTGTAATCGGATCGTTCTCGCCGCCGACGATAAACAGCGGGCAGGTGATCCGCTCGGCAACGCCGACGAGGCTGAACGTCTTAGAGGCCGCCTCCGCCTCCTCCGCTGTCGCGCTGTGCGTGCGCACCCGGAAGACTTCCTGCGAATGGCCGAGGCGGTCACCCCACAGCGTGCCGAAGTCAAAGGCTCCGGAGATGGCGATGCAGGCCTTGACCCGTTTTTCGAAG
>CAZCVU010000227.1:0-4672 GCA_964501745.1 uncultured Flavobacteriales bacterium
CGAGGACTACATCAATTGGAAGGCAAACGAAGAGCAAAAGGTCGCCGCACTGGTCGCGGGCTCGAAGCTCTGCAACCAACATCTCAACCGCATCATGTCGGCATGTCACGATTACAATGGCGATACTGCTTTCGACCCTAAACACAACAGTGAATTGAAACAGGCCATTCGCGACGCGCGGCGCGCGATGATCCCCGAGAGCTATATCCAACGTGTAGTCCAGTTCGCCGAACAGGGATTCAGGCAGATCGATTTCCGCACATTCGACACCGATTGGGAATCTGAAGCCTATCGCACGGTCTCGGGCCAGAATTCCAACAATTCTGTGCGTGTCACCAACGCTTTCATCGAAGCCGTCGAGAACGACGCCGAGTGGACTCTTTACCGCCGGGTAGACGGAGAACCCGCGAAAACGCTGAAGGCCAGCGAGCTTTGGGACCAAATTGCGCACGCAGCCTGGGCGTCAGCCGATCCTGGCATACAATTTCATACCACGATCAATGACTGGCACACCTGCCCGGATAGTGGACCGATCAACGCGTCGAATCCATGTTCGGAGTACATGTTCCTCGATGATACGGCGTGCAACTTGGCGTCTCTAAATCTGATGGCGCTGCGTGGACCCGATGGTCTGATCGATGTTCCAGCACTCGAACATGCAGTCCGGCTGTGGACCATTGCATTGGAAATATCGGTGCTGATGGCGCAATTCCCTTCCAAAGAGATTGCGCTGCGTTCTTACAAGTACCGGACGCTGGGTCTGGGCTACGCAAATCTGGGTGGCTTGCTGATGGCCTCCGGTCTTGGCTACGACAGCGCTGAGGGTCGCGCTCTGTGCGCGGCCATTACCGCGTTGATAACCGGCGGTGCATATGCGACCTCCGCCGAAATAGCAGAAGAACTTGGCGCATTTCCCGGCTATGCACGCAACGCCGAGGCTATGCTACGAGTGATTGCCAACCATCGCCGTGCGGCGGAGGGCGTCGCCGCAGGCTATCAGGGACTGACGGTCAATCCGGTGCCGCTCGATCACAGCAATTGTCCGCAGCCCGAGGTGAGCCTGGCGGCGGCGGCCGTATGGGACCGCGCACTTGCTTTGGGCGATGCCCATGGATTTCGCAACGCTCAGGTCACCGTCGTTGCACCGACCGGCACCATCGGCCTCGTCATGGATTGCGACACGACGGGCATCGAACCTGACTTCGCGCTGGTGAAGTTCAAGAAACTCGCCGGTGGTGGCTACTTCAAAATTATCAATAGTACTGTCCAGGAAGCACTTGGGACACTCGGCTACGACGACCACCGGATCGACGATATCGTTAACTACGCCGTTGGCTTTGGCACGCTGAAGGATGCGCCCGCGATCAATCACCAGAGTCTCGTGGAAAAAGGATTCACGGAGGAGGCGTTAGAGCGGCTCGAAGAGGCATTGGCCAGTGCATTCGATATCAAGTTCGCTTTCAACAAATGGACACTGGGCACCAGTTTCTGCACGGACACGCTGGGCATAGATTCTGAGAAGCTCGATAACGTCGGCTTTGACCTTCTCGAGGAGCTGGGATTCCAGCGCATCGACATCGACCTTGCCAATATCTACTGCTGTGGTGCGATGACGCTTGAGGGTGCGCCTCATCTGAAGCGCGAACATCTGGCGGTATTTGATTGCGCCAATCCGTGCGGTCGAACCGGCAAGCGACATCTTTCGGTGGAAAGCCACATTCGCATGATGGCGGCGGCGCAACCATTCGTATCCGGCGCCATTTCCAAGACCATCAATATGCCCAACTCCGCGTCCGTCGAACAGTGCAAGAACGCCTATATGCTGTCTTGGCAGCTCGGCCTCAAAGCCATGGCACTCTATCGGGACGGCTCCAAATTGAGCCAGCCGCTTGCCTCTGTAGCGACTGATGATGAGGAGTTCACGGATCAGTTAACCGACACTCCCGCGGCCACGGCGGCGCCGATCGTCGCCGAAAAGATCATCGAGCGCGTCATAAGGCTCGCCGCAGATCGGCGTCGGCTACCGTCGCGCCGCAAGGGGTATACACAGAAGGCGATCGTCGGCGGGCACAAGGTCTATCTGCGTACCGGCGAGTACGAGGACGGCCAGCTTGGCGAGATCTTTGTCGACATGCACAAAGAAGGGGCAGCGTTTCGCTCGCTGATGAACAATTTCGCTATCGCAATCTCGATCGGCCTGCAGTATGGCGTGCCCTTGGAAGAGTATGTTGAGGCCTTCACCTTCACGCGCTTCGAACCCGCCGGCATGGTCGACGGCAACAGCACGATCAAGATCGCCACGTCGATCCTGGATTATCTGTTCCGCGAACTTGCAATCTCCTACCTCGGTCGCCACGATCTGGCACACGCGCAACCCGATGACTTTTTGCCGGACACGCTAGGCGAAGGCGAAAAACAGGCAGAACTTCCTGAAGTCGACACAATGGCTGCAATAAAGCGTGTCGCAAGTTCAGGATACGTGCGGTCTTCAAACCTGATGCTGATCGCCGGCGGCGCAGGACAGTCTGCTGCAGGAGGTGGTAACGCATCGGCGAGCCTCCAAACCTCCCATGTAGAGGAGGTGGCCAGCGCCGGACCGATAACGACGGATGATGGATTGGGCTCTACGCGCGAGGTCGGCGACGCCACGATGGACGTCGAGACCGAAGTCATCAGCGCAAGTACAGTTGTCGCGGCGGTCGATACCGAACTCCACCGAATTCATGTCGCCAAATCCCGCGGCTTCGTTGGCGATGCATGCGACGAATGCGGCAACTTTACATTGGTGCGCAACGGGACATGCATGAAATGCGTGACCTGCGGCGCATCCAGCGGATGCTCATGATGTAACAACGCCTTGGCAAAGTGCTCCCTGTAACCTTGGGGGGTATGGCTTCGTCCTGCCCCTCATTTTTTGTCCGCAATCCGCACCGCACCTCGAACCGTGGAATGCGGAAAAACAAACCGCTAAACTGCCGACCAAGCCACAATCGAGGGACCCGAATATGGCAGGAAGAATAGACGCACGGCTCGCTGAACTCGGCATCGATTTGCCCGATGCCCCGGTTCCTGCAGCCAACTACGTGCCCTATGTCGTCACCGGCAATCTGATCTTTGTTGCGGGTCAGCTGCCAGCTTGGAACGGCGATGTAAAATACGTCGGCAAGGTCGGCGCCGACCTGTCCACCGAAGACGGGATTGCCGCCGCTCGTCTTTGTGTTCTGAATATCATCGCCCAGGCTAGAGCTGCACTCGACGGCGACCTCGACCGTATCGTCCGCTTTGTGAAGATTGGCGGCTTCGTTAATTCGTCCAACGAGTTTAGGGATCACCCGAAGGTCGTAAATGGGGCTTCCGATCTGCTCGTCGATGTCTTTGGCGAGAACGGCCGGCATGCACGCTTTGCGGTCGGGGCCGGATCGCTGCCATTGGGCGTCGGCGTCGAAGTCGACGCCGTTATCGAGTTTGCTTGATGCCAACAATAGACGACTCGGCTAGCCAATTGGCAAAGCCGAGTCAGAAGAACCTCTTCACGGCCGGTTAACATCAGGTCCTCCAACCCGCCGCCTCGGCATGGGGGGCGGATTGCCGAAGCACATTGCGGAGAACGCCGACCGGTCTATCTTCGAGCATCCGGCGCCCAGGCGACTACCAGAGACGCCAGCTCTGAGGGACTAAACACGCTTGTCGCGTGATTTATTCCAACCTGGGAGCGGCGCACGGGCTGGCCGCCACGGAGCGTTGATAAATCAGCCCGCGACGCCGCTATCCGCTGCTGTGGAACGCCGCCCAAAGCAGCGCAGCAAGTATGCCCGACACCGGCGGCAGTATCGCGGAGGATGCGAAGCGGATGAACCAGAACCGTGTCCCCATTAGCGGTAGTTCCCAGGCGATCACTCGATGGACGGCGATGACCGACCAGGCGGCAATGAAGGCGACCATTTGTGGTTCACCGGCGCCATAGTTCATCAGGGCGATGACAAAGGGAAAGGTGACAAACGGCCCTCCGGGCAGGAACGAACCCAAGATTGATGAGGTGGCGATTCCCAGAAACCCCGACGCGCCACCGATAAGGCCCCCGATAACCTCTTGCGGAATAAGTACGGCGATGAATCCGGCCGCCAGCAACGCAAGCGGCATACGCACAGCAACACGGCGCCCTTGCGTCATGAAGGTTTGCAGCGCGCGCCGATAGTCGGCGCCCGGTTTTCGCAGCACGACGACCCACAAAACGATCACAACCGTCCAAAGAAAGATTCCGGAGACAAGCATGCGATTAGCTCTTAGCCGGCTCAGAACGCGCCCACATGCGCGCAAAGAAGTAGCGGGCGATCAATCCGGCAATAAACGGCAGCGGTATCGAGGCAACGTAGCGGACGATCAGGAAATCCGGCTCGAAGAACGGGATCTCCCAAACCAGCAAGCGATTGAGGCCGATCACCGACCAAGCGGTTATGAACGTCACCATCGTACCGATATCGGCGCCGGCCCGCTGTAGAGCGAGCACGATCGGAAACGACGAGAATGGACCGCCGGGTGTCATCGCACCTGCAACCGTCGCCAACAGCAACCCTCTAAGGCCAGAACTCGTCCCGAGCCAACGGGCGACAAGCTCCTTCGGTACGAGGATTTCGACAAGACCTGCCAGCATAAGGCCGGCCACAATCATCGG
>CAZCVU010000227.1:4682-4993 GCA_964501745.1 uncultured Flavobacteriales bacterium
CGCGTCGCGTCCGAGCAGTTGCCAGCATGCGATGCCAGCGGCGGCGGCGATTGCCGCCAGGACCAGCGTATCGGTCGCAATGAACCGTCTGCGCGCGGGCGCCGCTTCGATACCGGCAGCCGATTTTGCTGTGGCCCGACCATTTTCTTCCTCGGAGGACGGGGAGATCTTCGGACCGTCGTTCATGTGACCTCACATCGCACTCGGTTGGAAACCTCTCTCTCCCGTCGCGCTGACTATACGCGATTGGAGTACTTGCAATCGAAAATTAGGCAGCCTGAAAACCGAAGCGATAGCATCGAGTTCCAGAC
>CAZCVU010000228.1:0-4987 GCA_964501745.1 uncultured Flavobacteriales bacterium
GTGCCGATCGAGAATGTCGAGATTGTGCACGGCGACACCGACCGAGTTCCCTTCGGCATGGGGACCTACGGCTCGCGTTCGCTTGCCGTCGGCGGCTCGGCGATTATGAAATCGATCGACAAGCTGGTGGAGAAAGGCAAGAAGATAGCCGCCCACTCGCTCGAGGCCTCGGCAGACGACATCCTATTTCAGGACGGCGTCTTCAGCGTCGCGGGCACCGACAAGAACGTGTCGATCGGTGACGTCGCGTTGACGGCTTATGTACCGCATAACTATCCGCTGGAGCAGTTGGAACCGGGTTTGGACGAAACCACGTTCTACGATCCGATCAACTTCACTTTTCCGGCCGGATGCCATATTTGCGAAGTCGAGATCGATGCGGAAACTGGCGTCGTTGAGATAAGCAGCTATTCCGCGGTAGACGACGTCGGACGCGTCATCAACCCGATGATCGTCGCGGGCCAGGTGCATGGCGGAATCGCTCATGGAGCCGGGCAGGCATTGCTGGAAAGTTGTGTCTACGACGACAGCGGCCAACTCGCATCGGGCTCACTCATGGACTACACAATGCCGCGCGCCAGCAATTTGCCGCAGTTCAAGCTGGGCTCGCAGGTGACGCTTTGCCCGCATAATCCACTCGGCGCCAAAGGCTGCGGTGAAGCCGGCACAATCGCCTCGACCGCGGCCGTCATGAATGCCGTCACCGACGCACTTGCACCATTGGGCGTGACCCATATCGACATGCCGGCAACGGCACAAAATGTTTGGCAAGCCATCCAGTCCGCGCCGACGCAGCAAGCCGGCGAATAGGGAGGAACAGCAAATGTATAACTTCGACTACAAACGTGTGTCCTCGCTCGACGAGGCGGTAAGCGCCCTGAAGAGTGCCAGCGACGGTAGCCTGCTAGCCGGCGGCATGACGATCTTGCCGACGATAAAACAGCGCCTCGCGCAACCTTCCGACCTGATAGATATCGCCGGCGTCGAGGTCCTCCGAGGCGTCACCGAAGATGGCGACAACATCGTCATCGGCGCAACAACCACACACCAAGCGGTTGCAGATAGTTCAGAGGTGCAGGCCAAGATTCCGGCCTTGGCCGAACTCGCGAACCATATCGGCGATCCACAGATCCGAAACCGCGGCACGATCGGTGGCTCGATTGCCAACAACGACCCGGCAGCCGACTATTCAGCGGCCTGCCTGGGCCTGGCGGCAACCATCCGCACGAACAGTCGTGAAATTGCTGCGGACGATTACTTCAAGGGTCTGTTCGAAACCGCGCTTGAGGACGGTGAGGTAATCACGGCGGTGAGTTTCCCGGCACCTGAGAAGGCTTGCTATGTGAAGTTTCCCAACCCGGCGAGCCGATATGCGATGGTCGGTGCGTTCGTGGCGAAATCCAAGGACGGCGTTCGGGTTGCTATAACAGGAGCCGGTCAGGACGGGGTGTTTCGCCAATCCGAGATGGAGGACGCGCTTACGGCTAACTTCGCAGCCGACGCCATCGCGGGAATCAGTAACTCGCCGACCAATCTCAATTCGGATATCCATGCGTCATCGGAGTACCGCGCCCACCTGATCGGCGTCATGGTTAAACGCGCCGTGGCGGGATGCGGCTGACGAAGGCCGAAACCTTAAGCGCATAGGGACGTTACGAACTGCGGCGTCTCCCAGGTTCGAAATACGGGGACGCCGCTTCCCACTTGATGATCCGATGTACAGCAGCGCTGAGATGAAGCAGCGAGGCCCCAATCGGACAAGCGAGCAATGACAAGTTCCATACCCAGTTCGGTTGACGAAACGTCCGAACTTCTGCGGGGCGGCGACTATATCGCCGATCGCAGTCTTTCGACGGCGCTCTACCTTGCGCTTAGCCTGTCTCGGCCGTTGTTTGTCGAGGGCGAAGCGGGGGTTGGGAAGACGGAGATCGCCAAGGTCCTGGCACACACGCTGAAGCGCAGGCTGCTGCGGCTGCAATGCTACGAAGGCCTGGACGTGGCATCCGCCGTTTATGAATGGAACTACTCACGTCAGATGGTCGAAATTCGGCTTGCGGAAGCGTCAGGCGACCGCGATCGCGACACGCTTGAGGACGACATATTCAATGAAAAGTTTCTCATCAAGCGACCTCTCCTGCAGGCCCTTGAACCTGATCTCGACGGACCGCCGATCCTGCTGATAGACGAGCTTGACCGAACCGATGAGCCCTTTGAAGCCTACCTCCTGGAAGTCCTGTCTGACTTCCAGGTCACTATTCCGGAACTCGGAACGGTATCGGCAAGCGAACCGCCAATCGTCGTTGTCACCTCCAATCGCACACGCGAAATCCACGACGCGCTGAAGCGCCGCTGCTTTTACCATTGGATCGACTATCCCGATGCATCCCGTGAGCTCGAAATCCTCGCTGTCAAAGCGCCGGATGTCGCTGCGACGCTGTCGCAGCAGGTTGTCGGTTTCGTGCAAGCGCTGCGCGGCACCGACCTCTTCAAGTTACCGGGAATCGCCGAAACCATCGATTGGGCACACGCCTTGGTACAGCTCGATTGCCTGGCACTCGATCCAGAGACAATAAACAACACGCTGGGCGCATTGCTGAAGTATCAGGACGATATCGCCAGAATTCAGGGCAGCGAAGCCGGCCGCATACTAAACGAAGTTAAGGCCGAGCTCGCAGCCGCCGGGACGTGATTTCGGCATGAATCAGAGCGCCAACGAGGGTCGTCTCACCGCCAATATCATGTATTTCGTCCGCACGCTGCGGGCGGCGGGCTTGCCGATTGGGCCTGGTCGATTGCTCGATGCCTTGCGCGCTGCGGCGGCGGTCGGTCTAGAAAGCCGCGAAGATTTCTATTGGGCGCTCCACGCGGTCCTCGTCAGCCGCCGGGACCAACGCGAACTATTCGATCAAGCCTTTCATATCTTCTGGCGAAATCCGCAATTCCTGGAACGCATGATGTCACTCATCCTGCCTGCATTTAGCACCGAGGATGAAACAAGTGGTAGCGAGGAGCTTTCGCGCCGGATCGCAGACGCCATAGCCGCCGAAAGACGCAGCGACGGCACGAGCTCCGAACAGGATCAGCTCGAGTACGACGCAGCGATGACATGGAGCCCTGACGAAGTGTTACGAACAAAGGATTTCGAGAGCATGTCCGCGGACGAGATTGCCGAAGCACGGGCAGCGATCGAGCGCATGCGGTTGCCGATCGGTATGGTCGCGACCCGACGTTACCGGCCAGATGCCGCTGGAACGCGCGCCGATATGCGGGCAACACTAAGGGCAGCCCTGCGCTACGGCGGCGACATCATCCCGCTCAGGCGGCGGGTCAAGAGCAGGCGCCATCCACCAATTGTCATCCTGTGCGATATATCCGGATCTATGGACCGCTATGCTCGAATGATGCTGCATTTTCTGCACGCTATCACCAACGATCGCGACCGCACCCATACATTTCTGTTCGGGACCAGGCTTACCAACGTCACCCGATATCTGCGATTTAGGGATATCGACCTAGCACTGAACAAAATTAGCGACGTTGTCGATGATTGGTCGGGCGGCACCCGAATTGGCAGCTGTCTGCACGTATTCAATCGCAATTGGTCGCGTCGTGTCCTGGCGCAAGGAGCGCTCGTACTGCTGATTACCGATGGTCTCGACCGTGATTCCGGCGAGGGCTTGGCGATCGAGATGGATCGCCTCCACCGCTCGTGCCGGCGTCTGATATGGCTCAATCCCCTATTGCGCTATGACCTGTTTGAACCAAAATCACGTGGGATCAGGGCCATGATGCCCTACGTTGACGAGTTCAGGCCGATTCATAACCTCGACAGCCTAGCGCAGTTGGCAGAAATCGTGGGCAGTGGTGGGTCGCGCCGCGAACCGTCGATGGCCGACTGGCGGGAGCAAGCCGCGTGAGTAAACGCCCGACCGATTCTGCACAACAGGAAAACAGCGACGTCCTGCAACAGGCCGCCAGATGGCTCGCCGACGGCCGGCAGGTCGCCCTCGCCACGGTGATTACGACCTGGGGATCTTCGCCGCGGCCAGTCGGCAGCCAACTCGCGCTGGACGACCAAGGATCGATGGTCGGCTCCGTATCCGGCGGTTGCATTGAAGGCGCCGTGGTGCTGGAAGCCCGCGAAGTGATCGTCGATGGCAAGCCACGGGTATTGGAATACGGCATCACCAACGAACAGGCCTGGGAGGTCGGTTTGGCCTGCGGCGGCAAAGTCGAGGTTTTCGTCGAGAGGCTCGAATGAAGTTAACACTTCTCGACAGCCTGCAAGCGGCCCGGGCGAGAAAGCAGCCGGCGGTGTTGGTCACCGATCTGACGATTGGTTCTCAAGCGCTGCTGATCGGAGAGGATCAAATTGGCGACCTAGAGCTAAACCCGGCGACCATGACCGAAGTCGCACGAGCGCGTGCGGACGATCGAAGCCGCACGATCCAGTCCGCGGACGCTGACGGCCACAGGTTGTTCATACATGTCTTCAATTCGCCGAAACGCCTGATCATCGTTGGCGCTGTGCATATTGCACAGTCGCTTGCGCCGATGGCGGTACTCGCGGGCTACGACGTGACAGTCGTCGATCCACGCGGCACCTTCGCTTCCGATGAGCGCTTTCCGGGGGTGGCCTTGGCTGATGGCTGGCCTGACGACGCACTTGAGGCATTGGCTCCCGACCGGCGAACGGCAATCGTCACGCTGACGCACGACCCCAAACTCGACGATCCAGCACTGACCGTGGCTCTGCGCAGCGACGCCTTCTACATCGGCGCGCTGGGGAGCAAACGCACGCATGCACAGCGCCTGGACCGGCTACGCGAGTCCGGCTGTTCGGAAGACCACTTCAAACGCATCCACGGCCCGGTCGGCCTCGACATCGGCGCCACATCACCAGCGGAAATCGCGCTTTCGATTCTTGGGCAAATAACCCAGCAGCTGCATCAGATGAAAACGGATCGTCCAGCATGAAATTCGGCGA
>CAZCVU010000229.1:0-4960 GCA_964501745.1 uncultured Flavobacteriales bacterium
GCCAACCAAGACGCTCGCTGCATTGCGCGGCGGCGCGCGGTGTTCCTCAGGTCATGGATTTGCCAGCACAGTGTTTCTTGGACTGCCAATCAACATCCAGGGTGAGCTGAAATACGATGGTTGAGCCAAACCGCCCACCACCAACCAATCCAATCGTCATCATACCGGCCCGGCTGGCCGCCACCCGATTACCTGACAAGCCCCTAGCGGATATTCATGGCACGCCATTGATCGTTCATGTTTGGCGCCGCGCGGTCGAGGCCGAGGTTGGGCCGGTGGTTGTCGCTGCCGCCGATCTGGCTATTGCTGAAGCGATTATCTCGGCCGGCGGCGAGGCCGTGTTGACGGACCCGGCACACCCATCAGGCTCGGACCGGGTCTTCGAGGCGCTGCAACAGGTCGACCCGGAGGCCCGGCATGACGCCGTTATCAATCTTCAAGGCGACTTGCCGACAATCGATCCGGCAGCCTTGCGCGCGGTGATCGCCCTGCTGTCACGCGGCGCAGTTGATATTGCCACCCTTGCCGCCCTCATAACCGATGCCGAGGAACGCAGTAATCCCAATGTTGTAAAGGCCATAGTTGCGATTCCGCCGCAGGAACATTGTGGACGTGCGCTCTACTTCACGCGGGCGGAAGCGCCGGCAGGCGAGGGACCGCTCTACCACCATATCGGACTCTATGCTTATCGCCGCGCCGCGCTTGCCCGCTTCGTGGCCCTACCGCCGGCGATTCTCGAACAGCGCGAACAACTTGAGCAATTGCGGGCGTTGGAGGCTGGCATGCGCATTGATGTCGCGCTGGTTGACAGTGTGCCGTTTGGTGTCGATACCAAGGCCGACCTGGAGCGGGCGCGTGAACTGTTGGCATAGTTTGGTTATCCACAGGCAAGAAAATAGGATATTATTATGTTCTATTACTTAATGTTATTTTCTGATACGAATATATAAGAATAACCTTAGCATCAGCCTATATTACTGATATGAGCATAGCGGAACGCATAAAACAGGCAAGAACAGCTGCCGGTCTGACACAGACCCAACTCGCCGCAGCCGTCGATGTATCTCAGCCGACAGTCAATGGTTGGGAGCGCGGGGCGTTTGTCCCTGCGCGCGACCGTGTCGACCGGATCGCCCAGGCGACCAATACCAGCCGACGATGGCTCGAACTTGGAGAGGAAACTGTCGATCGATCAGCTGCAGACGTTCAAGAATCGCTGTCGACAATGGAACCACCGGAGACTGCGCGGCCGGCCGGCGACCAAACCCTGACTGGTGTGCCGCCAGCGACCGCGGGTAAGAGCGTCGCTTTTCAGGGGTTTGAGGGTGCCTATTCACATCTTGCCTGTCGCGAGGTCTACCCGCAGTCAGCGGCATTGCCGTGTCGCACGTTCGAGGCGGCGTTTGCCGCCGTCAGTAGCGGCGATGCCCAGTTCGCGATGATCCCGATTGAGAACTCACTGGGCGGCCGGGTGGCCGATATCCACCATCTGCTTCCGGAATCCAGCCTCTATATCGTCGGCGAGCATTTCCAATCCGTGCAGCATCATATGCTCGCGCCCCCGGGCGCGACGCTTGAGGGCTTGCGCACCGTACATAGCCACGTTCAAGCACTAGCGCAGTGCCGCGACGTTATTCGCGAGCTCAAGTTGGAGCCGGTCGCCCACGCCGATACCGCTGGCGCGGCCAGGGAGGTGGCCGAGAATGGCGACCACAGCGCCGCCGCCATCGCTTCGGACCTGGCGGGCCAGATCTATGGTCTGCAAACGATCCGGACCCGGATCGAGGATCGCATCGGCAATACCACCCGCTTTGTCATCATGGCGCGTCAACGGATCGAGCCCGATCCCCGTGACGGCCGCTGCATAACCAGTTTTGTGTTCCAGGTGCGGAGTGTACCGGCTGCCCTCTACAAGGCGCTGGGTGGCTTCGCGACGGTCGGCGTCAACATGGTCAAACTTGAGAGCTATATCGTCGACGCAAGCTTCACCGTGGCCCAGTTCTACGCAGAGATCGAGGGTCATCCGGCACAGCGCGAAGTCGATCACGCGTTCCAGGAGCTGCAATATTTCTGCGCCAAGCTGAAGATCCTAGGGACTTACTTGGCAAACTCGTTCCGCGATCAAGCCTAGACAGTGGCTCTGCGGTCATTTGCCGAGCCAGTCGTCAACGAGGCGGCGGGCGATCGAATCTGCGCGCGGCAGTCGGAAGCTCTCGTCTTCAGGAGACTGCAGCAAATCTTCACGGCTGTACCAGCGCGCGTCTGCCAGCTCGGTGTAGTCGATTACCAACTGAGTGGTGACCGCGTGCGCCGTGAATCCGAGCATGATCGATGACGGGAAGGGCCAAGGCTGTGACGAATGATAGCGAATGTCATCGATCTCGATGCCGGCTTCCTCAAAGATCTCTCTGGCGACGGCCCCTTCCAGGCTTTCACCGGGTTCGACAAAACCTGCGAGCACGGAGTGCATGCCCGGCGGCCACCTGTTCTGGCGCCCCATCAGCACCCGCTCGCCGTCATGAACAAGCATGATGACGGCAGGGTCGGTGCGCGGGAAGCACGACACGCCGCACTCCGGATTGCTGCACACCCGTAGATGCCCGGCATGTCGGCTGAGTGTAGGTGACCCGCATTCACCACAATACCGATGCCGGATGTGCCAGTATACGATACCGCGCGCATAGGCCAGTAGAGTGCCAGCTTGATGTGACAGGAGCGCTCCGACGCTTCTTAAGTCTCGGAACACACCGCGGCCATTGAGTGGCGGCTCCGCATGCTTGGAATAGTCGAGTGCAAAGTAGGCCGTGCCGTCTGCGAGCCCCAGCAAAACGACCTCATCCGCCGCGGCAGCAGCAGCATCGCCGCTCTGCAAGAACACCGGTCGCTGCTCGTCATCCTTTTCGAACAGGTTGTGCATCCGCCAGACCGGCGCGAAGCGACTGCTCGGATCAGCAAGCCGTTCGGCCAGCCAGACGTCGTCGGTTCGCAGTTGGCTCGCCCGATCGATGCCGCCGGACGCATAGTAGTTTGCCGATTTCATGCGCCGAAACTCTCATGGTTGCGGCGGCCCACGCAATCACCGATTTGTGCAGCGGCTTGACATGCCGATCGATGGCTGAACGGCGGGCCGGCCGGTTTTTGCACTTTGTCACTGCAAAGCGGTCGCCGAAGTTGTCTCCGTTCTTGCCCAGAGGTCCCGGAGTCCTGATATACTGAATTCGGAAGGCTGGCTTGCGGACGGGCTGCTCGCCAAACCGGTCAGGTCCGGAAGGAAGCAGCCGTAACGAGTTTTGGCCCGGGTCGTCTGTCCGGTCTTCCACTCTTCGGTTTTAAGGCACCCCAAGCCAATGCGCCATTGCTGATGACCGCTGAGTCCACTGCTCCCCCCTATCGCGTTCTTGCGCGCAAATATCGTCCCGGAACCTTCGAGGAGGTGATTGGGCAACAGGCACTTATTCGTACGCTGACCAACGCCATTGCCGGCGGTCGCATTGCGCACGCCTTCATGTTGACGGGTGTGCGCGGCGTCGGAAAGACAACGACTGCGCGCCTCATTGCGCGGGCCCTAAATTGCATCGGACCCGATGGCGAAGGCGGTCCGACCATCAAGCCGTGCGGCGTCTGTGAGCAATGCCGGGCGATTGCGGAAGATCGACATGTCGACGTTATCGAAATGGATGCGGCCAGCCGTACCGGCGTCGATGATATTCGCGAGTTGATCGAAGGCGTCCGCTACCACCCGGTTTCAGCGCGCAACAAGATCTACATCATCGACGAAGTGCACATGCTTTCCAAGCCGGCCTTCAACGCGCTTCTGAAGACGCTGGAGGAACCCCCTGAACACGTTCATTTCGTGTTCGCAACGACCGAGGTGCGCAAGGTGCCGGTGACCGTGCTCTCGCGTTGCCAGAGGTTCGATTTGCGGCGCGTGAGCGGTGAAGAGCTGACGCACTATTTCCAGGAGATTGCCGAAAAGGAGTCGGTAGGGATCGATGAAGAGGCGTTGGCGTTGATTTCCCATGCCGCCGACGGCTCGGTGCGGGATGGGCTGTCGCTGCTCGATCAGGCCATCACGCTGGGAGACGGTACGATATCCAGCGCCCTCATCCGGGACATGTTGGGGCTGGCTGACCGTACGCAGATCTTCGATCTGTTTGACCATGTGATCGCCGGACGTATTGCCGACGCCCTCGATCAGTTTGCGCGCATGTATCGTGATGGTGTGGATCCGGTAACGGTCATGCAGGATCTGCTTGAGCTAACACACTGGCTGACGCGTCTGAGCATCGTGCCGGAGGTCGCTGAGGTGCCGGGTACGCCGGAGGCCGAGCGGACCCGCGGTCTGGCGATGGCAAAAGCACTGCCGATGTCCGTGTTGAGCCGCGTCTGGCAGATGTTGTTGAAGGGCTTGGGCGAGGTTCAGACCGCACCGTCGCCCCGCCAGGCGGGCGACATGGTGTTGATACGGCTCGCCTATGTCGCCGAATTGCCGACACCTGCCGAATTGATTGCCGAGTCCCGCGCTCAAGGCCCGCTCGATGTGGACACTGGCAAAGGGGATCTGTTCGCCGCCGCCAGCCTGCCACCCGCCGCAGCGCCGCCACAGGCGGAAGCAGCGCCTAAGGCGGAAGCGGTGCAGCCGGCAACTAGCGGCCAGCAGGCCGCACTTGCCATGCCGATGCCTGATCCAGCGCCCGACGTCGTCGATCCCGCACTCGCCGAACCGGAACAGACCCCACCGAGCGGTTCGCTCGAGAGTTTTGAGGATGTCGTTGCTCTCTTCTCGAAGCATCGCGAAGTGTTGCTGCGGGCGCAGCTTCACAACAATGTTCACCTCGTGCGGTTCGAACCGGGGCGGCTGGAACTACGACCCGACGAGCACGCTCAGCCGAACCTAGCCAATCGCGTGTCATCGCTTTTATCGGAATGGACTGGGACCCGCTGGGTCGTCACGATTTCG
>CAZCVU010000230.1:0-4959 GCA_964501745.1 uncultured Flavobacteriales bacterium
GGTTTGTAGGTCGGCAATCAAACTGAAGGGACGGTAGGCAGTGCCGCGGCTGCGCAGACCGACCAAGTCGTTGCTTCCGGAGAGATTATCCAGGGCGTTGACAACGAGGTCGCCGTTATTCGCATGTGGGAAGATTACCCGCTCTCCGAAGAACTCCTGCTCGGTTGCCCAGAATCGGTCCTCCAGCATGTCTGCGTCGGCGAACACTATGACATTGATGGGCTCCGTCGACTCGGCAACGTGCGGTTTGGGCTCGGGTTTAGGTTTCTCTTCCGCCGCCGCGGTTTCGCTCACCGCCGAAGAGCTGCTGGTGGTCGTAACCCCTTCCAGGGCCTTCGATTGACCAGTGCCCTCTTCCTTGGCTGCGGTTTCCGTTGACGACTGCTCCTCCTCGTTCGCATCAGTACTGCTCTCTTCCCCTGCCGCCTTTGGCAAGGGCGGTGGCCCTTCCGGGAATGCCGTCGCAGCTTTGCCGCTGATCCGTGCCGCCAAAATAAACCTTTCGCCGGATGGCTTGAACTTCTCGAGGAGGCCGAGAATGTCGGGGACCTGCCCCTTCACGGCTTCGGCTTCGATAATCTGGGTCTGGTCGGTGGTTTGCAGTAGCGGCGTAATTGCCGTCTGCGCGCCGTCCTTCTTTTGAAGCGTGCCAGCACTTGCCATATTGACGACCCTGACGTTGCTCGTCACGGCATCGGTCGCCGACGCGTTGGCGACTGTGAGTTCGAGCCAGGTGACGAACGGTGCCGCTACGACTTCGCCCTCACCCTTGCCCGCGTTGACCAGCCGCGCGACACCGATATCGCCGATCACCTCGCCGTCCTTCATTTCCAGGCCCCAGGCACCGAGCAGCGGATTTAGGTTGGAGCTTGGCGGACTGGGAAACCCACCAATGCCGATCGCTGCGCTCTCGTTGTGGGGATCGACGAATGCTAGAAGTCGCCCGCCTCGCAGAACGAACTGGTCGATCGCATAAAGCGACTGATCCTGGAACGGTGGCGGGTGTATCAGCATCAGGATGTCGACTTCCTCGTCGATCGCCGTGAAATCGCTAGTGATCTGACGGACTTCGAACAGTGATCTGATCTGATCCACCAGTATCCAGTTCTTGCCCGTTTGTCCGGAGAGCTGGGCGCGTGGGTCGCCGAACACCAGGCGGCTTGTGATGATACCGACGACAGGCTTCTTGGGACGCTGCAACGCATAGACAAGCCGCGCCAGATCGTATTCGAGAAAGCGCTCTCGGTTGGGTTGCAGGAAGGGGATAACCTCGCGGGACTCGCCGACTTTTCCGACGATACCGAAGTAGACCTTGTCGCCGGATTGGTCTATTGGCGCGCCCTGCAGGCCATCGCTAACCGCTTTGTCCTCGATCTCGGAAAATGCCACGGGATCGTATTGTTCGATGCGGATCTTGTCGCCGCCGACGGCCTTGAACTCGTTGAGCATATCGCCGACCCGGGCAGCATAATTGCCGTGGGTTGGAATCTCCTTGCCCAGTCGGCTGGAAAAATAGAAGCTAAGAGTGATCGGCGTCTCGATGTCCTGGACAATTTTCTTTGTGCCATCGGACAGTGTGAACAATCGGTCCTGCGTAAGATCGATGCGATAACCCGACACTGTGGAAACGGCAACGTTGATCAATGCGAATACCGCGATCGCCAGGACGACACCGGCAATCCAACTTCCCTCACCTGTAAACAGCTTCCTGATCATCCGGCGCTGGCTCCTCAACTGGCCTTGTTACGTTGCACTGCGACACCAGTCAGCGCCAGGAACAGAACAATGACGGAAACGAAATAGACCATGTCGCGCAGGTCCAGCACGCCCTTTGAGATGTCGGCGAAATGCGTGATGAAGCTCAGGTCGGCGAGCACACGCGTCGTCAACTCAGGCAACCAGGCGCCGAATGTCGAAAGTATGGCGGGCGTGCCGGTTACGATGAACAGGAAGCAGACGGCGGCGGTAATGATATAGGCGATAACCTGGTTCTTGGTGAGCGCCGAGACGAACGAGCCGATGGCGAGAAAAGCTCCAGCCATCAACAGGCTGCCGAGATACGCAGCGAGAATGATGCCGTTGTCCGGATTGCCGAGGTAGTTGACCGTGAGCCAGATCGGAAATGTCAGCGCTACGGTTATTGCGGTAAAGCACCAGGCTGCGAGATGCTTGGCGAGGATCGCTTGTGGCAGCGAAATGGGTAACGTCATAAACAGTTCGATGGTTCCCGACTTCCGCTCCTCCGCCCAAAGGCGCATCGAGATGGCTGGCACGAGCACCAGGTAGAGCCAAGGATGGTACTGGAAGAATGCTTGCAGACCGGCTTGGCCGCGTTCGAAGAAATTACCGAAGAAGAAGGTCAGCGTGCCGGAAAAGGCGAGAAAGATAACAATGAAGATGTAGGCGACGGGCGTCGCAAAGTAGCCCGCCATTTCTCTCCGGAAGACAATCATCGTGCTGCGCATCGCCAGATTCCCCGTCGCTAGCCCTGCGTCACCGCACGAAACACGTCGTCGAGATAACCGTGCTCAACATGGATCTCATCGACGTCAATCTTGTTTTCACGCAATACGGTACCGACGGCCGCGACGATAGGAAGCTGGTCTTTTGCCCTCAAAAACAGACCATTATCACCCACCTCGTCGATTCCAGAGACCACCGAAATGGCCGCCAATGTCTTCTTTGCGGAGTCTCTGGCGCCGTTGACGACGATCCGCACGCCATTGTGCCGCGGCGATTTGGCAGCCAGTTCTTCGGGCGTGCCGTCGCTGACGATGTGACCGTTGGCGATGATGATCGCCCTTGTGCATACAGCATCGACCTCTTCAAGAATGTGGGTCGATATAATGATGGATTTCTCACCCGACATTTGCCTGATGAGTTCACGCACCTCGTGCTTTTGGTTGGGGTCAAGACCGTCCGTCGGCTCGTCGAGAATCAGGACCTCGGGGTCGTGCAGCAAAGCCTGCGCCAATCCGACCCGGTGGCGGAAGCCCTTTGAGAGCGTCTCAATCGGTTGTTGCAGAACCGTCGATAGCTGAGTCTTTGCCACCGCTTCGGCGATTCGTTTGGCCGCCTCGCTGCCCCTATATCCGCGGATTTCGGCGCAGAACCTGAGCAGTGCGGATGGCGTCATATCCGGCCATGCCGGCGCTCCCTCAGGCAAATAGCCGATGCGCTTCTTGACCTCGAGAGGTTGCTTTTTCACATCGAAGCCAGACACCCGCGCAGTCCCGGAAGTCGGCGCAAGGAATCCGGTTATCATCTTCATCGTTGTCGACTTGCCGGAGCCGTTCGGCCCAAGAAAGCCAAGGACTTCCCCCCGCTCGACGGTGAACGAAATGTCGTCGACCGCAGTAATCTGCGGGAACCGTTTCGTTAAGTGGTCGGTCTCGATCATTTGTCCACCCTGCCGATTGTGTTGCTCTTTGACCTGACTTGCACCTGAGATATTTGCTAGGCGGAGAACAGCGCGCAGAGCCCGGAGGAAGCGATTCTGCGATCTTGTGACGTTCTCGGACCCTAAGCACTCTCCAACAGGGACTGCTAAGACAGCGTTGATTTAGGAAATGGCGTATTTCGAGTCAAGAGGGGGTAACGAAAAATTATTATATATTTATTTCAATATGTTATTTGTTGGCTCGCGTTTGGCCACGATATGGCGATAGCCGCTCTGCCCCAACCTGCGTGGCGCGATTGGAGAGAACCGTGATCCGCAAGTTGCGTTTGGCGACCGGACTTATTCTTTTCGTCTATGTCAGCCTCCACCTCAGCAATCACGTTGCTGGCCTGTGGTCGCTTGCAGCGATGGAGGCGACGCGCGCCGTCGTCCATGCGATTTGGCACACCTGGCCCGGGGCGGTGCTGCTCTACGGGTCGATTCTCGGCCATATGGGGCTGGCGTTTCACGCCGTCTATCGGCGTCGGGAGCTGCGCATGCGTGCCGCCGATGCGGTTCAGCTTGTGACTGGCTTCACCATCCCCTTCCTCCTGATGATCCATATGCTGGGGACGAGGGGTGCGCTCCAGTTGTACGGGACCGAGGCGAGTTACGCTTACGTCTTGCTCGCACAATGGCAAAGCATCGGGACCGACGGCGTGTTTCAGGTAATCGTACTGCTGATAGCCTGGGTCCACGGTTGCATGGGCATGCATCTGTGGCTGCGCCTGAAGCCGTGGTATGTCGGCCTGAGGCAATTCGCCTTTGCCTATGCCCTGCTGCTGCCGACGCTGTCGCTGTTGGGTGTTTTCGAAGGTGCGCGTGATGTTCTCGCGCGGGCCACGGAGCCCGGCTGGATCGAGTCCATCGCCGCCGGCTCTGCATGGCCGAACGCAGGACAATACGTCGAGCTACTGACGATCCACCGAATCGCCATCGGCATCTTTGCGGCGATGCTCGCTACGATATTGGCCGCGCGCTGGCTGCACCAGATCTGGGAGCGGCGAGGTCCCGTAGTCTCGGTGCAATATGACAGCGGTGCGGCAGTCAGGGTTCCGCAAGGGCTGACGATCCTCGAGGCGAGCCGGATTGCCAACGTTCCCCATGCCAGCGTCTGCGGCGGACGCGGGCGCTGTTCGACCTGCCGCGTGCGGGTCCACTCGGGCATTGATCAACTGCCGCCGCCCTCGCCATCAGAGCGCCAGGTTCTGGAGCGGGTGCGAGCCGGGTCGGACGTGCGGCTTGCCTGTCAATGTCGTCCGCAGGGCGAAATACGGGTTACACCACTACTGCAACCGGCGACGGCAGCGCAGCATCTCTCCGCGCGGCCCGATTATCATCAGGGTCAGGAGATGGAAATTGCCGTCCTGTTTGTGGACATTCGTGCGTTCACCAACATTGCCGAGAGCAAGCTGCCCTATGATGTGGTTTTTCTGCTCAATCGCTATTTCGAGGCGATGGGCCGGTCGATCGAGGAGGCCGGTGGCCAGATCGATAAGTATATCGGCGACGCTGTAATG
>CAZCVU010000231.1:0-4953 GCA_964501745.1 uncultured Flavobacteriales bacterium
CTGGCCCAAATGGTCCGTGTCACGCCGCTTATTCTGCAAGCGGAAACCTCCGAGACCGCTGCAGTGGGCGGTAGTGATGGCCATAGCCATGGCACGGCCGCCCAAAGCACGGCTGACCATACATCCGAAGCCTGGGCGCCAGCCGACGGTATCGAGCGCACTTTGTTCACAACGCTCGCCAACGTTATAGGCGGGATCGGCTTCGCATTACTGCTGGTCGCTGTCTTCGCATTTCGTGGCACGCCGATGGACTATCGGCGAGGCATTGAGTGGGGCCTTGCCGGATTCGCCGTTTTTTCGCTCGCGCCGGCGTTGGGCCTGCCGCCGGAATTGCCGGGCATGGATACAGCCGACCTGTTGACGCGTCAGACCTGGTGGTTGGGAACCGTGGTCGCAACCGGCGGCGGTCTCGGTTTGGTGATCCTGCAACGGCGACTTTGGGCGCGGCTTGCCGGCATCGTCCTGATCACCACACCCCACATCATCGGCGCGCCCCATCCCGCGACCTTGGCTAGCGCAGTTCCAGCGGAGCTCGCTGCCCAGTTCGCTATCGCCTCACTGGTAACAGCAGCGCTGTTCTGGATTGTCCTCGGTGGGCTGTGTGGACATTTCTATGCTCGCTATGTCGATCACGCGCCGCTTGCAGCCGCGGATCACTAGGCAGCGGTCACTTCAAAATGATGTTTGGGACGGCCTACCGATAGGCTATCGGTCCCCTAGTGTCGTGCAAGGCGTTTTGGCCTAGGGCATCTGCAGGATTAGATACGGCGGCGGCTGCGTCATATCCGCAACGATCCACGCGTAGACCCGCTTCGTCTCGCCTTCGACGGCGGCGGCGTTGTTATCGATCGCGTTGGCGCTCGTCCATACCCGGAAGATGCCGTTCGGGCGGAGCCCCATCCTGTTGAGCTGGGGCAGGTAGCTCTGCGGCGGCCGGTTACCAACAATCTTCACCGTGCCGTCCTCGAGCCGGCGCATTGAAAAGAAACGCGCGTTGAAGCGCACGAAGTTGAAGGACTTCTCGTCAAGGATATCGCCCTGCCGCTCGTATTGCACACGGAACTTGGCGTCTCGGACAAAGGTTATTTCTTTGAACCACTTGTCACGTGCGAGATCTTGGCGCGCCGCCTCCACCAGCTCCTGAATCTCCTCGCTCGAAACCTCTTCATCCGAGAGCTTCTGCAGTAACGGCAGATAGGATAACTCTCCGACATAGCGGAACGCGTATTTGCCATCCGCTTCAATGCTTAGATCCACCTCGTAGTCGGACGGGAAGTAGCAGCCGCTCAACGCCATGACGAGAAACAGGATCAGCGCGAGATAACGTCCACGGATCATTGATTCCTCCTGATCAGGCGCAGGTGTCTTGCAGAACCTACGTTCACGCGGTCTCAGATCGACGGTATCGTCGGATTGGTAACACCCACGAGACAATCGCGGGTGACAAGCGCCGCCAGCGCCTCCTCGTCCATGCCATCGGTCCCGGCCGGGCGCATCGGTAGCACCATGTAACGCAGTTCGGCCGTGCTGTCGTGCACCCGAACCTCCACGTCATCCGGTATGATGGTACCGAATTCTGCTATCACCACGCGCGGTTCGCGTACGGCCCGGCGGCGGTAATTCTGAGACTTGTACCAGTCGGGCGGTAGTCCGATCAGCCGTCGTGGATAGCACGAGCACAAAGTGCAAACGATGAGGTTGTGGATTCTGGCGGTGTTTTCCATCACCACCACGGGAACATCGCCACCATCGATGCCGAATTCGGCCGCGGCCGCGTTGGCATCACTGAGGAGGCGCGCCTTGAAATCCTCGTCCAGCCAGGCCCTGGCCACCAGTTTTGCACCATCGGCAGGGCTGCGTGCGTCAATCTCTTCGATCGTCGTACGCATCTCGTTGGCCGAAAAGACGCCCTTCTCCATAAGCAAGGCTTCGAGCGCCCGGGCAAGCCTCTGATGGTAGGTCAACGGCCCGTCTGCATCCGGTGGCGGTGTGTGATCCTGATGTTCGCTCATGTTCTCATTTCCTCCGACAATGCTTGCCTATCCCGCTCAAGCCAGTGCTCGAATATCTCGATATCGATAGTATCGGCGGGTTGACCTCGATAGTCGGGCCACATGCCCCGCTGACTAAAGCGGATGCGGTAAAGCGTCTCCGTCGGCCCGTTCCAGCGCCCGTAGGCGAGTTCTTCCGGATTACGGAACTGACCGCAAATGCGCTCGACGACGCCGGTCTTGCCGCGTGCGTAGAAGGGCGTGCGGACGTGGCCCGGCGGATTACCGCGACGGACGCGAACCCGTTCGCCAACTGAAAACGCTGTCATCTACCGCGGCTCCTGATCTTCGGCCTGTACATCCGTCAGCTTCGCCCGCAGCTCGTCGATTGTGACGACGCCCTTTTCTACCATCAGCTTGGCCATCCCGGCAGCCCAGCGCCCATAGTAGCCAGCCGCGTCGTACTCCTCGGGGGCCAGGTCCTCGATAGCGCGCCGCAGTTCATCGACGCGAAGCAAACTCCTCGTCTCATCTTCCAGCAGCCGGGCAATCGCGTTGACGCGCTTTTCCCATGGCTCGAGCTCGTGGCCGTCCTGATCGACGATCCCTCCCTCAAGTCCTCCCATGTCATGGTGGCGTCGCATCGCAATGCTCCCGTCGTTTTAGGACTCGCAGTATCAGACGAGGACCCGATGCAATCAAGCGGTGAAGCCGCTCGCACTCAGGTTTCGCCTTGCGCAAAGGTGATCCGGACGCGATTAACTACTTCAATAACTGGATTATCCAGCGTCAAAGGGACGGCTGGCCGCAGTCGCGCTTCGACTTCTGGTTCACCACGGATGGCTGGTTCGGCAAAGTCGAGAACAATCCGTACCTACCCATGAAATATACCAGTTCCGATGAGTGTTGGACCGGCCGCCTTGTGGCGGCCGGTTCTCCATCTACAACGTCGCCGACCCGCCATTACCCTCTGCGGCTTACTGACGAGCCTGAGACCGCCGCTACACGACGCTAGCTCAGGGGCTGCATGATGTGCTGACGGAACCCGTCGCGGGCTGCCAGACGCTCATACCAAGCCTTCACATTGGGCAAGAGCGCCTCATCGCCGAATAGGCCAGCCCAGCGATAGGCGTAAGGCCCAAGCACAAGGTCGCCGATCGTAATGCGCTCAGACGCCAAGAAATCCCGGCCGGCAAGCCTCTTGTCAGCAATACCCCAGAGGCCGTTCATCACGTCCTTGGCCGCGTCGATTGCCGCCATATCACGCTCGGCCTCCGGTGTCCGGATGAGTCCCCAGAAGACCACTCCCAAGGGCTGATTGACGGCGGAGAGGATCCAATCCATCCACTTCTCCGCCTCGGCGCGAACGGCCACATCGGTTGGCCACAGGCCGCCGGCATCATGTTTTGCTGCGAGATAGCGCACGCAGCTGTGCGACTCCCAGAGGACAAACCCGTCATCGTCGATGGTGGGAATCAGGCCCATCGGATTCATGGCGCGGTAATCTGGTGTATCGGTGCCGCCAAACTGCCCTCCGAGATCAGTGCGCTCGAATTCGAGACCAAGCTCGGCCGCGCACCACAGCACCTTTTGCACATTGATCGAATTCGGCCGGCCCCATATTTTCAACATAACCTTCGTCTCCAGAGTAGTTTGGGTAATTCCACCGCATTCAGTCTGCCATCGCGGCAACGAAATCGCGTTCTAACCCGACATGCTCGCCAGCGGCGAGGATCTGCTGCCAGGTGTTCGCATCGAGCGGAATGCCGCCCGCCTTTCGCTCGGCCCGCGCAATACGTTCCGGATCGCCGGGCACCAGTACGGGCAAGTCCGGATCCGCTGGCGGCGAGTCCTTGACCCAGGCAACGAATGCCTCGATATGACGCGCGAATGCGTCGCCTTCAACAAGCTGCGCAGGGTCAACGACTATCGCCAGCATGTTGTTGATAAAAGTGCTGGTGACCTTCATGCCGTCGTGATGGACGCCGCCACCGGTCAGCGCACCCCCCAAAAGTTCGCAGATCAACGCCAGACCATAGCCCTTGTGGAGGCCCATCGGCAGCATCGAGCCACGCGCATCATCGGTAAACATGACGTTCGGGTCGGTGGTTGGCCGCCCATCAGCGTCGATCAGAAGGCCGGGCGCAACCTGTTCCCTTTTATTCAGGGCGACGCGGATCTTGCCATTCGCCACGCCCGAGGTTGCCATGTCGAGGACGACCGGCTCGCCGTTTGCGGCTGGTAGAGCGCAGACGAATGGGTTGGTAGCGAATCGCGCGTCCGAACCGCGAAAAGGTGCGACGCTTGGTCGGTGTTCGGTGCTGCTGACGAAGTGTATGGAGACCATGCCCGCTGTCGACGCTTGTTCGGCCCACTGTCCGACGCGTCCGATATGGTGAGAGTTCCTCAGTGCCACCAACGAGAGTCCATGCTCTTTGGCGCGTTCAATGCCAAAAGCCATGGCTTCACCAGCGATTACCTGGCCGTAGCCGCGCTGCCCATCGACAACGATCATGGATTCGTTGTCGATGACAATCTTGGCATGCTGGTTTGGATGCAGACCCGTTTCGCGGATCGACTCCATGTAGGTCTGCAACAGCACCACGCCGTGGCTGTCATGGCCAGCGAGGTTGGCTTCGACCAACCCGTCGGCGACAGCGCGCGCCTCCTCTGGTCCGCTACCTGCCTTCGCAACGACCGCGCAGACGATTTCGCGAAGCTTTTCATGATCGATCAGCATAGTGATGGCTTCCGCTCCAGCTGTGGTCCTGTCTAGGGGAATTTATACCCTGATATCTAATACGTTCGACTCGGAAGGTTCCCTGATCGGCTGCGTCAAACAGCGCCGGTGTCGACCACAAAGCGAGCGTCGTTAGCGATGAAAGGAGACGCGACTAGTTTGTAGCCTGGCGCCGAGCTGCGTCATCAGACGCTAATGCGCTTCGGCCCAGTTAATGCCGAC
>CAZCVU010000232.1:0-4953 GCA_964501745.1 uncultured Flavobacteriales bacterium
CTGGTCGTCGAAAAGGGAACCGGCCGCAAAGCCGCCGCGCCGGGCTATCTCGTCGGTGGCAAGACGGGCACCGCGGAAAAACTCGTGGCAGGCAACTACAGCAGCGATGCGTTGTTGTCTTCATTCGTCGGCGCCTTTCCGATGAACGAGCCACGCTACGTCGTGCTGGCCTTGCTCGACGACCCAAAAGGAAATGCCAAAACACATGGCTTCGCGAGCGGCGGCTGGACGGCCGCGCCGGTTGTCAGCCGCATCGTTCAGCGCATGGCGCCATTCGTCGCAATTGCACCGGTAGATGAAGAAGCGCCGGAGATACGCCGTCTGCTCGCCATCGACGTCACACCCAAGAGGCCTCGCCTTGCGTCTTACTGAACTCATCGCCGACGACGACACAATGCCGCTGGCCAGGCTTCCGTATGACAAGGAGGTCGCCGGCCTGACGGCAGACAGCCGCGACGTCAGGAACGGATTCCTGTTTGCCGCCCTCCCGGGCACGCAGCTGGATGGCCGAGCCTATATCGGCGAGGCGATCAACGCGGGCGCGGTCGCGATCTTAACCCAGGCAGGCCCTTCCAGCGAAGAGATCAACGCGGATGTTGCTGTGATCACAGATCCCAATCCGCGTCGGCGATTCGCGCGTATGGCGGCTCGGTTCTACGATCCGCAGCCGACGACGATCGCCGCCGTCACCGGAACCAACGGTAAGACATCAGTCGTTCATTTCGCCCAACAGATGTGGGCGGCGACCGGCTGCAAGGCAGCGGCGCTTGGTACCTTAGGCGTCGTCGGCCCAAAGCTCCGGCATGAGTTCAAGCTCACGACCCCGGATCCTGCGGCACTTCACAGGACATTGGCTGAGCTGCAAAAACTAGGGGTCGAATATGTCGCCTGCGAAGCCTCTAGCCACGGACTTTCGCAATACCGGCTCGACGGTCTGAAGATCTCAGCCGGTGCGTTCACCAACCTCTCGCGTGATCACCTCGACTATCACGACACCATGGAGACCTATCGGGCTGCCAAGTTGCGGCTGTTCGAAGAGCTCTTGCCGGCGGACGGGACAATCGTTGTCAACGTCGACTCCGCAGAGTATAGCGCAATCGCGAAGATTGCCGACGAGCGTTCTTTGCACCGCATTACCTACGGATTCAAGAGTGGCGACCTTCAATGCCTCAATGCCACGCCTAGTAAGGATGGCTGGCGCATCGTACTCGACGTCTTCGGGGCATCCTTTGAGCTAGATTTTCCCCTGTACGGCCGCTTTCAAATCGCCAATTCGCTTTGCGCGGCCGGCCTGGTCATCGCCAGCGGCATCGACCCGCAGACTGCAACCTCGAGTTTGACGCATTTGACAGGTGTGCCGGGGCGTATGGAACTGGCCGCGCGTCTCGACATCGGCGCACAAGTCTTCGTCGATTACGCGCATACACCCGAGGCGCTGCGCACCGCGCTGGACGCACTACGCACGCATACCCGCGGTCGTCTCGTCGTTGTTTTCGGCTGCGGCGGCGACCGCGACAAGGGAAAGCGACCGGAAATGGGCGAGCTAGCGGCAACGTTGGCAGACGCCGTCATCGTCACCGACGACAATCCGCGCAACGAGGACGCAGCAGCCATTAGGCAAGAAATTCTGAGTGCCTGCCGGCCGGCGCATGAGATTGGTGATCGACAGGAAGCGATCCGGGCGGGTATCGCCATGCTACGCCCGGACGACGCCCTCTTGGTTGCCGGAAAAGGTCATGAAACAGAACAGATTGTTGGACCGAAAACGTTGCCGTTCAACGATTTAAGCGCCGTGCGCACAGCTGTATGCGTACACAACGAGCAACGATCATGACGGCGCTGTGGACAAGCACAGAGGCGATCGCGGCAACCGGCGGGCGGGTTACGGCCGACTGGCAGGCGAGCGGCATCTCGATCGACAGCCGGTCGACGGAAAAGGGTGATTTGTTCATCGCTATCCTGGGCCCGAATCTCGACGGCCATAATTTTGTCGAGAACGCTTTTGCCGCTGGCGCTGCCGCGGCCGTCGTTACGACACGTTGGGCGGACCAGCAGGAAAAGAGCAGCGACAGCGACCCACTGCTCCTCGTCGCGGATACGCTGGCTGGACTTGAGGCTTTAGCGCGGACCGCGCGGGACCGCAGTGCAGCGCGTATTGTCGCGATCACTGGAAGCGCCGGCAAAACCGGCACCAAAGACGCGTTGGCTAAGGCGTTGTCACGCCAAGGACGAACTTCGGCGACCCGGGGCAGTCTGAACAACCAGTGGGGGCTCCCGCTGAGTCTGGCACGCATGCCGGCTGACAGCGCTTATGGCGTGTTTGAGATGGGGATGAATCACAGCGGAGAAATCGCCCACCTTGCCTCGATGGTGCGGCCACATGTGGCCGTCATCACCAACGTCGAGGCGGCACATCTAGCCTACTTTGAGTCCGAGCAAGCGATCGCTGACGCCAAGGCGGAAGTATTTAACTCGATGGACGCAGCCGGCGCCGCGCTTCTCAACCGCGACAATCGCCATTTTCAGCACCTGCGCCAGCAAGCCGAGCGTGCCGGTCTGACGCGCATCTACAGTTTCGGCAGAGATGCCGAGGCGGAGTTCCAATTACTCGACTGCTCGCTAACGCCACAGGGCAGCAAGGTCCGCGCATCGCTGATGGGTGAAGTTGTCGAATTCCGCATCGGCGCGCCGGGGCGGCATTGGGTGCAGAACAGCCTTGCGGTGATCGGCGCGGCTTACTTGCTTGGCGCCGACCTTCTGCAGGCGACAACCACCCTGGCCGAGGCGCAACCGGCAAAAGGACGAGGCCAACGCCACAGAGTCGCGCTGGCGGGTGGTGAATTCGAACTCATCGACGAGAGTTACAATGCAAATCCGGCCTCCATGCGCGCCGCGTTCGAGGTGCTTGCAACCGCCCAGCCGCAACCCGGCGGCCGGCGCATTGCCGTGCTGGGCGACATGCTTGAATTAGGCCGCGACGCAGCATCACTGCATCGAGAGCTGGCCGCCGACCTCGGCAGCGAAGTCGATCTCGTCTTTCTCGCGGGCGAGCACATGGCTGCCCTCGCCGAATCCCTTCCGGCGTCGATGATCGGCGCCTACGCCGCGGCAAGCGGAGGCTTGATAGAGCCAGTCGCAGCTGCCATCGCGCCGGGCGACGTCGTGTTGGTCAAAGGATCGCTGGGCAGCGCCATGGCGCCGATTGTTGAGGCGCTGCTGGCGCTTGATTCACCTACCTCATGGGCGGACCGCCAGGTCGCCGGACATAACGCATAGAGCCCCACATGCTGTTCAACCTGCTCGCTCCACTGGCCGACAATCTGCAGGTATTCAACCTGTTTCGCTACCTCACTTTCCGGACCGGTGGCGCCATCATGACTGCGCTGATACTCAGCTTCCTCGTTGGGCCTGCGATCATCGCCTGGCTGAAGACGCGGCAGGGTTCGGGCCAGCCGATTCGTGAAGACGGGCCAGAGGGCCACTTTGCCAAGGCCGGAACACCGACCATGGGCGGGTTCCTCATTCTCCTGGCAATCAGCGTCAGCACGCTGCTGTGGGCGGACGTTACCAACGCTTATGTCTGGACCGTAATGCTCGTCACGATCGGTTTCGGAATGGTTGGTTTCGTCGACGACTATCTCAAGATATCGCACCGAAGTTCGCGCGGCTTGCCCGGCAAACTGAAACTTGCGCTGGAGGTCGTGATCGCCGTGGCCGCGGCCTACTGGGTCTTGACGATAACCAGCGAACCGCTCGCCTCCGGGCTTGCGATGCCATTCTTCAAGTCGGTGCTGATCGAACTCGGCTGGTTCTTCATCCCGTTCGCTGTCGTGGTCATGGTCGGCGCCTCCAACGCGGTCAATCTCACCGATGGCCTGGACGGGCTCGCCATAGTTCCCGTCATGATCGGCGCCGGCTGCTTTGGTTTTATCGCCTACTTCGTCGGCAACGCGGTGTTTGCCAACTATCTGCAGGTCCTGCATATCCCTGGCACCGGCGAACTTGCCGTGTTCTGCGGGGCGCTTGTTGGGGCCAGCTTGGGGTTCCTGTGGTTCAACGCGCCGCCGGCGATGGTCTTCATGGGTGACACGGGCTCCCTGGCTGTTGGCGGAGCCCTGGGTGCGATCAGCGTGATTACGAAGCACGAACTGGTGCTGGCGATTATCGGCGGCGTGTTCGTACTCGAAACTGTCTCGGTCATCGTGCAGGTCGTCTCATTTCGCCTCACGGGCAAACGCGTATTCGCGATGGCCCCACTGCACCACCACTTCGAGAAGAAGGGCTGGGCGGAGTCGACCATCGTCATTCGATTCTGGATCATCGCGCTGATCCTCGCGCTGATCGGGCTGTCGACGCTGAAACTGAGATGAGGCTTCCGTGATCGAAGTTCCGCAGTTCGCCGGTAAGAAAGTCGCCGTGATGGGGCTCGGGCGCTCCGGGCTGGCGGCGGCGCGGGCGCTCCAGAGCAGCGGTGCCGAGATATTGGCCTGGGACGACGATGCGGCGAAACGCGAGCAGGCAGCAGAGATAGCGATTGTCGACCTCGCAGCCGCCGATTGGAGCGATGTCGAAACCTTGATCATGAGCCCCGGCATCCCGCACACCCATCCCGAACCGCATCCAGTGGCAACGCTTGCGCGCGCTGCCGGTGCGGAGATCATCAGCGATGTGGAAGTGCTGTTTCGCGCCCACCGCGAGGCTGGCTATGTCGGCGTAACCGGAACCAACGGCAAATCAACTACGACAGCACTAATCAGTCACATTCTCGGAGAAAACGGCATCGCAGTCGAAGCCGGCGGCAATCTGGGAACACCGGCGCTCGCCCTCGAGCCGATCGAGCAACCCGGGTTCTATGTTCTCGAGATGTCGTCATTCCAGCTCGAACTGACACACTCGGCCGAGTTCGACGTCGCGGTCCTCCTCAATATCAGTGCCGATCATCTGGACCGTCAT
>CAZCVU010000233.1:0-4677 GCA_964501745.1 uncultured Flavobacteriales bacterium
CGACAAGACCCAGCCACCCGATGCTTCCGCGCAACCACAGCATCCAGATCCGGGGGTCGCGGAAGCGTTGAGGCAGCTACAGTCAGGGAACGCCGAACAGGCGGACAAAGCGCTTCGAGACGCCCTTGCGCAGAATCCGGACAATGTCGATGCACTCTATTTGCTCGGCATGGTCGACTGCCGCACCCAGCGTTGGGTTGAGGCCGTGGAATTGATTAGCCGCGCCATCGAGTTGGAGCCCCGGCGCGTGAGATACTACAGCGATCTCGGTGAAGCGCAGCTCGCGCTAGGCCGCTTTGAAGACGCTGTCTCGAGCTTCCAGGCCTTACTGTCGGAGGAACCCGAGAATGCATTGGCACTCTTCAATCTGGGCCGGATCTGTGTACTCCAGGGGAAGCGGGCCGAAGCCATTCCCCATATCGAGCGCGCCGTCTCTGCGCAGCCCGAGTTCCTGGAGGCACGACGCGGTTTGGCCAGTCTGCTTCTGGAAAGCGGTCGGGCGGCCGACGCGGTCACTCAGTATGAGGAGATTCTTCGTCACGCACCGGCTGACACCGAGGCGGCTGCGAACTGTGGTGCAGCAATGACCGCAGTGGGCCGGGCTGAAGATGCAGTTGCCTTGCTCACTCGGGTGCGCGCCGACCAGGGCGCGAGCGCGCTCGTTCTCGGCAATCTCGGGCTTGCCCTAGCCGCGGCCGATCGCGGTGAGGAGGCGGTTCCTCTGCTGCAGGAGGCGCTCGGCCTGGAACCTGAAAATCTGCAATTTCTCAATAATTTAGGCAACCTCCTGCGGAAGCTTGGCCGCTATGCAGAGGCCGAACAGCAGCTTCTGGATGCATTGAAGTTGCGCGACGACTATGTCGAAGCCCGCAACAACCTTGCGCTGGTCTACTTTGACCAGGAGCGATACGAGGAAGCGGAAGCGGAAATAACCAGGGCATATGCGCTGGCGCCCGATGCGGCGCGTGTCGTCAATAACTTGGGTCTAGTCCAGCAGTACACGAACCGAATGGACGAGGCGGCAGAGAGTTTTCGCAGGGCGTTGGAACTCGACCCGTCCTACTTGGAGGCCAAAACCAATCTCGCGACGGTCTATAACGGTACCGGCAGGCTCGATGAGGCGATCGAGTTGTATGACTTCGTGCTGGCGCGGAATCCAGCGAGCCTTACGGCGCGCTGGAACCGATGCAATGCCCTCCTCCTTAAGGGCGAGTACGGTCGAGGTTGGGACGATTATGAGCTGCGGTGGGAGACCGACGACGAGGTTCCGCGGACGTTTGCGCAGCCGCACTGGGGCGATGAGGATTTGAGCGGCCGCTCGGTCATGGTCTATGGCGAACAAGGCCCTGGTGATGTCGTCATGTTCGCCCAATGCCTAGGCGATCTGATCGCGCAGGCAGCAAGTGTCTCTCTGCAGGTCGACGATCGTCTCGTGGCACTGATGCGCCGCAGCTTTGAAACCTGCGTGGTCGATGGAGATAGGGCTGAACATGGGAGCTGGCAGCCGACAGAGGCTGATTTTGTTGTGGCCTTCGGCAGTCTGCCGCGGCATTTTCGACGCCGTGAACGGGATTTTAAGAAAGTAGAGGGGCGCTATTTGGCGACGGACCCAGCAGCCGTCGAGCGGTGGCGTACCCGCTACGCAGAACTCGGCGAGGGCCCGAGAATTGGAGTATCCTGGCGCGGCGGAGTAAGTGCGCTGGAGCGCTCGCGGCGCAGTGCGAGCCTGACGGACTGGGCCGATTTGCTTTCCGACCCACGGCTTACCGTCGTCAATCTGCAACATGGCGACTGCGCCGAAGAGCTCGCGGCGCTCAAGTCGGCGCACGGCGTTACCGTGCATAGCTGGGATAATACAGCTGTCGATTTCGACGAATACGCGGCGCAGATCGACGCACTGGACCTGGTGATTTCCATGGCGAACACGACGGTGCATTTTGCCGGCGCGCTCGACAAGCCTGTTTGGATGTTGGCGCCTGCGCAGCCAAGCTGGCGTTGGCAGATTGATCGCGCTGATTCTCCATGGTATCGCTCCATGCGAATTTTCAGACAGGATCAAGATCAGATGTGGAGGCAGGTGTTGGATGGAATTGGTGACGAATTAAAGCCGTGGATCGACGCGCAGGGGAAGGCGTGATGTCGACCGAAGAGCCACAAGCATTTCGCATATTCGTCGGTTGGGACAGCCGCGAGGATGAGGTCTATCAGGTGTGCCGGCACTCGCTGTATACGAGGACGAGTGGGCCAATCTCCGTCGAGCCTTTACGGCAGAGCGTTCTCCGTGAGCAAGGTGTCTACGCCCGGGACGTCGACGCGTTGTCCTCGACGGAGTTCACCTTCTCGCGTTTCCTTGTACCGCACCTGGCCGGATATGAAGGTTGGGCTCTGTTCTGTGACTGCGACTTCCTGTGGTTGAAGGATGTCCTGGAGTTGACGCAGTTGGCCGACGATCGCTATGCGGTAATGTGTGTCCATCATGACCATCATCCGCCGGAGGAAACGAAGATGGACGGCCGGGTACAGACTCAGTACCCGCGCAAGAACTGGTCGTCGATGGTTCTCTACAACTGTGGACATCCAGCAAATGCGGTGTTGACGCCCGAGCTCGTGAACACTGAAACGGGCCTCTTTCTGCATCGCTTCAGCTGGCTCGACGATGCGCTGATTGGCTCGATAACCGAAGACTGGAACTGGCTCGAGGGTTGGTCGAGCAAGCCGGAAAGCGGTACGCCCAATGTGATTCATTACACGCGTGGCGGACCCTGGTTCGCCGAATGGGAGAACGTGGAATACGCCAACCTTTGGCAGACCGAGTGCGAGAATTGGCGGACAGCGGGCGGCGCCGAGATGTGGAAAGTTTTCGACTTCTGGTTTGAGGAATGTACCCAGGAGGATCGCTTCCGTGGCGACGCCGATTTCGACCAGATGTTGCGCGAGCGGTTTCTCGATGCGCATAGTCGTGCAAACAAGGAAGAGTTCGCGTCGTGGCGCGCAACCCCACAAGGCCGGGTCGCCGAAATAGTCCTTTTGGACCAATTCTCCCGGAATATGTTCAGGGGACAGCCGACGGCGTTTGCGAGCGACGCACTGGCCCGCAAACTAGCGAAGGAAGCTCTCGCGGCGGGCGCTGACAAGATGCTGCCGCAATCGCAGCGCCTGTTCCTCTACCTGCCTTTAGAGCACAGTGAGAATGCCGAGGACCAGGACCTGAGCGTCAAGTATTTTGCGACATTGGATAATGAGCGAAGCCGAAAGTCGGCTGTGTCTCACAGGGAAGTTCTCTTGCGGTTCGGCCGCTTTCCGGCCCGTAACGACGCGCTTGGCCGAGAGACGACAGCCGAGGAAGCGGAATTTCTGGCCCACCCCGATACGCCTGCCTGGAGCCGGCCCCGGACCTAGGAATCTTGCCCACGTCCGGGTTCGCCCGATCAGTGTGCTCGTTCGATGCAAAAATCGATGGCGCCAATGAGGGCTGACTTAATCTCACTGTCGGGAAAAATACCACAGGCGTCGCGTGCTATCGCGCCGTAGTGCCTCGCACGTTCGACTGAATCGTTCAATGCGCCACAGCGTTCCATCTTTCTAACCGCTTCTTCGAAATCGCCGTCCCTTTGGTCCAGGTCCTCCATCGTGCGGCGCCAAAAGGACCTGTCCTCTTCGTCTCCACGGCGCCAGGCCAGCACCACCGGCAGGTTGATCTTGCCTTCGCGAAAATCGTCGCCGATCGTTTTGCCGAGGTCTCTTTGGCTAGCCGAGTAGTCCAGTACGTCGTCGATCAACTGGAATGCGATCCCCAGGTTCATGCCATAGCTTTCCAACGCCTGGCGCTCAGCCTTCGGCCGGGATGCCACCACCGCGCCGATTTCAGTCGCCGCAGCGAACAGCTTCGCGGTCTTGGCGCGAACGACAACGAGATATGCTTCCTCGCTGGTTGCGGTATCGTTGGTTGTCATCAGCTGCAGGACTTCGCCCTCGGCGATGACCGCGGAGGCCTCTGAAAGAATCGACAGCACATCCAGCGATCCATCCTCGACCATGAGTTGAAACGCTCTCGAGAACAGGAAGTCTCCGACCAATACCGACGCCTGATCTCCCCATAGAGAGTTGGCCGAGTCCTGACCGCGCCGCAGCATTGACTGATCGACCACGTCGTCATGCAGAAGGGTTGCTGTATGAATGAATTCCACGCAGGTGGCGAGGGCAATATGGCGGTCACCCTCGTAGCCGCATAACTTGGTAGCCGCCAGGGTCAACATTGGGCGTAAACGTTTTCCGCCAGCCGCGATGATATGTCCCGCCAGCTGCGGAATCAGTGGCACCGAGCTTTGCATGCGATCGAGAATCACTTGATTGACGCGCGCGACGTCGTTCGATACTAGCGCGTGTAGAGCGTCCAGCGTAGGCTTACTGCCCTTGGAACCCTTAGGATGGAAGTTGACGACAGTAGCCAACGGTTGGCGCTCCCGGTTGACCGTATGACGATCCGGCAGCGAGCATAGTGCAACGCAACCGGCGGTCAAGGGTGGGGCTCTTTTACCGCGGATGCCGAATTTGGAATGAGGGAAATCTTACGCACTTCCGATGCCGTTCGCCTGTCATGGCTGACGGCGTTGTTGGCCGATCGCCGGATCGAGACGGTCGTACTTGATGCGCATATGAGTGTGCTTGAAGGGTCGG
>CAZCVU010000233.1:4687-4941 GCA_964501745.1 uncultured Flavobacteriales bacterium
GATTCCTCGGCGGTTGATGGTCGTCGATGAGGACTACGATGCCGCAATGGGGCTTTTGGCGCAGGCTGGTGAACTCGACCGCGAAACGTCACCGCGCTCCATTGCCACGCTGTCAGATGATCGTGCGGATCATCTGTTGGGCGGACGTGTCGTTGTCCGTCAGCCCAGCGCTGGTTATCGCTCGGCGATCGATCCGGTGCTGCTTGCGGCAGCCGTGCCGGACGTGAAAGACGGGTGCGTGCTAGACGTCGGCA
>CAZCVU010000234.1:0-2518 GCA_964501745.1 uncultured Flavobacteriales bacterium
ATGACGTCCATGGCAGCGGCCAGACTCGGATATCGTTGCCACGTCTTCGCACCTGACGAGAACAGCCCGGCAAGCCAGGTGGCGGCCAGCACGACTACGGCTGCATATGATGACACCTCAGCACTCGACGAATTTGCCCGCCAAGCGGATGTCGTCACAGCCGAATTCGAGAATGTGCCGGCGGCAAGTTTGCAGTATCTCTCAGAAAGCGTGCCGGTCAGACCCTCCGCGTCGGTTTTGGCGGTCGCTCAAAATCGCCTGAAAGAGAAGGATTATCTCAAGAGCATCGACATCGACATTGCTGAATATTTAGAAGTGCGCGACGTTGCAGCCTTGGCCGGCGCAGTCGACAAGCTGGGCCACGAGTGCATCCTAAAGAGTGCCGCATTCGGCTATGACGGCAAGGGCCAAGTTGCCATAAATGCGCAAACGGACCTCGCACAAGCATTTGAAGAGATGGGCAGCGAGCGCGGAATCCTGGAAGCCAGGATTGACTTCAGTTGTGAAGTTTCGGTGATCGTCGCCCGCGGTATTACTGGCGCAGTCGTAGGCTACGATCCTGTCGAAAACAGACATGTTCATCATATTCTGGACACGACAATCGCCCCGGCCGACCTGTCCAAGGACGTTGCTGCCAATGCCGAGGCAGTCGCGCGTCAAATCGCTGAACAGCTGCAGGTCGTTGGCTTGCTGGCGGTGGAGATGTTCGTGACCCGAGATGGCAGTGTCCTGGTCAACGAAATTGCACCGCGGCCACATAATTCGGGACACTGGACGATTGACGCCTGTCGGACGAACCAGTTCGAGCAATTGGTCCGGGCGATCACAGGCTTGCCGCTTGGTCCTGCTAATCGGCACGCGGACGCGATAATGCAGAACCTAATTGGTAATGACGTGAAGGATTGGCCGGCATTGTCCGGCGACCCGGAAGTTCACCTGCACCTATACGGCAAAACCGAGATACGGCCTAGTCGCAAGATGGGTCATGTCACGCGCCTGTTCCCGATCGGTTCGGCGCCAGAGGTATAGCTCGGGAGCCTCGGCTGTTCTATGCGGCTCGCCGGCGCCGCAACAAGCGCAACGGATTGGAAACAACCTGACGGCAACGGGCGGCTGTCTTAGGAACCTTCATTGCATCTGAAATACGGCGGTCAAGAAAGGCCCAGGTATCGGCGAACCCCTCCGATTCGTCCTCCAGCCAATACAACACGGTCGCCGTATAGACAGCCGCCAGCAACCCGCGTTTGCTGTAGAAATTCCAGTCGGTCGCAGTATCACCGGCCAGATGCCAAATCGCATCCACGGTATGGTAGACGCAGCGCATCGCCAGCAATGCGTTCTGCGGCATGGCAAGAAACGACAGCGCGCGACGCATTGCCTCGCGCTGCTCCGCCAGGAGTTCAAGCCGCACACGAACCCCGGTTACCACACGTTCGCGCACGCGCAAATCATCCAGATTCCGGTCAGCCAGCGCGTCCATCATGGCGTCGTCCATACGGCGGCTGTGATAGCGGATCAACTCAGCAGAGCCACCAGGAAAGGCACGAATTACGGCCAGTTCATCGAGCCCAAGATCGCTTGCTGCACGTTCCAGTGCATCCACTGTCCAGCCATCAAACGGAATGTGCGCGAGGGCCGCATCAAGCAGTTGCGCGCGAAGTCCATCGATGGTTTCACTCTGCATCGCTGATCTCCATCAAAAGACGGGCAGCATCCGGAATGCCGTTGCGCAACTCGTCGCGGAACACGAGCAGCGACATATCATCCATGCGCTGTGGAAAAAGAAACCCGTCCAGATGATCGCATTCATGCTGCACGACACGGGCGTGGAAGCCTTCGGCGACGCGGTCGACTTCCATGCCATCAGGTGTGACTCCACGGTATCGAATCTTGCGGCAACGCGGTACCAATCCGGTTAGGCCGGGGACCGAAAGACACGCTTCCCAATCATACACTAGCTCCGTGTCGAGCTGCTCGAACACCGGGTTGACGAGAACCGTCAATGGCACTTCGGCCCCTTCATCCTCGTCGCGCTCCGCCACCACCTGAAAGATGACGACCCGTAGCGGAACATGGACCTGCGGTGCGGCAAGACCGGTGCCGTCCGCATCGATCATTGTCTCTAGCATGTCGTCGACGAGTTGAAGCACTCGCGGCTCACTGGGATCCACGACCTCTCGCGCCGCTGCGCGCAATACCGGATGCCCCATTCGGGCGATCTTGAGAATGGCCATTAGCGTAATATGGGACCTCGGCCGCCGGTGGTAAAGGCGCCATAGGCTGTATCAATGAGGAGCGATGTCGATAGTCTGCCAGCGACATGGCTGGCTTCCCAATGATGCCGTTCTGTGATATAAGCCGCGCTCCACTTTAAGTAGCCAACTGCTCGGAGGCGATCCGAACCGTGCAAGTTATTGTTCGTGACAACAACGTCGATCAGGCCCTCAAGGCGCTGAAGAAGAAGATGCAGCGTGAGGGCGTGTTTCGACAATACGTTCGCAAGTGGAATACGTACGAG
>CAZCVU010000234.1:2528-4915 GCA_964501745.1 uncultured Flavobacteriales bacterium
GTGTTTCGCGAAATGAAACTGCGTCGCAGCTATGAAAAGCCATCCGAGCGCAGAGCGCGGGAAAAGGCAGAGGCGATTCGTCGCCATCGCAAACTTTTGCGCAAGCGTCTGGAACGCGAAGGCTACTGATAAAGCCGACATCAGCGTTCGTCTTTCGCCGGCGTCCTTAAGAGAGAATCTTAAGGGCGCTTTCGTTTGCAAGTTAGTCGCATACATCTGATGATCGACTGCAGCGTCTTCTCCGGCAATTCTCAACAAACGTAATACCTCTTGTCGTGGGCGATGACCGATGGGAACGAATCGCACGCCTGAGTTTCGGATGCCTGCGGCGATGACGCTCATATCGTCGCTATGCTAGATTTGCTGAAACTTCTTCTTAGGGAACATGCTGATGTCGACGTCTGAATCGAAGTTCATTCTGACCACCTCGCACTGGGGCTCCTACTACGTTGAAATCAAGGATGGTCGTATCGTCGGGACCAAACCGTTCGAAGCCGATAGTGAACCATCGCCGATCAACGATTCGATTCTCGATGCGGTCTATTCCGAAAGTCGCATAGACAGGCCGCACGTCCGCAAGGGATTCTTAGAGAAAGGTAGGGATAGTAACCGCAACGGTCGCGGTCGCGAGCCGTTCGTTCCGGTCGATTGGGACACAGCACTCGATCTCGTGGCGTCCGAGGTCAAACGCGTGAAAGAGGACTTTGGCAACTCCTCCATCCACGCCGGTTCCTATGGCTGGTCAAGTGCCGGCAGCCTACATTTCGCCGCAGGTCTCCTGCGGCGATTCATGAATTGCTACGGTGGCGCAAACGTCCACAAAGACAGCTATTCAACTGGCGCAGCCAACGTATTGTTGCCGCACATTCTTGGCGGCATGGATGCGTCGTCGGGGCCAGTAAGTTCGTGGGACGGGCTCGCCGAAAATACCGAACTGATGGTTTCGTTCGGCGGTCTTGCACTCAAGAACACACAAGTCGCGTCCGGTGGAGGCGGCGAGCACCTAACAGAGGTTTGGCTTAGGGAGTTGCGCGGGTCAGGCGTCGAGTTCGTTTACATAGGCCCGAACAAAGGGACTGACGCGGCGGATTTTCTCGAAGCAGAGTGGTTGCAGCCGCGCCCACACACAGACACGGCGATCATGCTGGGCCTCGCCCATACCCTGTTCTCCGAAAGACTGCATAACGAAGACTTCCTCAAGCGTTACACGGTCGGATTCGAAAAGTTCCTACCGTATCTCATGGGCGAGAGCGATGGTCAGCCCAAGAACGCGGAATGGGCGGCAGAGATTTCTGGCCTCGATGCCGACACTATTCGCTCGCTGGCGCGTCGAATCGTCAGCCAGCGCACGATGCTTACCATGAGCTGGTCCCTGCAGCGCGCCGACCACGGCGAGCAACCGTTCTGGATGCTGATTACGCTCGCGGCAATGGTGGGGCAAATCGGACTGCCGGGTGGCGGTTTCGGTTTTGGATATGGTTCGCAGAACCGGCAGGGCAACCGTCAGCGACCCGTCCCCTCACCGCGCATTTCGCAGGGCGTCAATCCCAACCACACGTTCATCCCCTGTGCGCGTATCTCCGACATGCTTTTGAATCCCGGAGACACGATCGACTACAATGGCCGCACGATTACCTACCCCGACATTCGCATGGTCTACTGGTGCGGTGGCAACCCGTTTCACCACCACCAGGACATAAATCGGTTGATCGAGGCGTGGCGCCGGCCAGAAGTCACCATCACAAACGAAATCTGGTGGACCTCGGCAGCGAGACACTGCGACATCGTACTGCCGGCCACGACCACGCTCGAGCGCAACGACATCGCCGCAGGCACATTCGACCGCTTCCTAATCGGCATGCAAAAGGCGATCGAACCGGTCGGTGAGGCGCGCAACGATTACGATATCTTCACCGATCTGGCGGAGCGGCTCGGCGTTCGCGAGAAGTTCACTGAAGGCCGCGACGAGATGCAGTGGCTCCGCCACAGATATGACGTGATCCGCCAGCAAGCGGCCCGAGACAAGATTGAGCTGCCCGATTTCGACGGCTTTTGGGAACAGGGATACGTTGAAGTCCCTGAGAACCCTGAGCCGTATGTTCTGTTTTCGGACTTTCGAGCCGATCCCGACGGCTCAAAACTGCATACGCCGTCGGGAAAGATCGAGATCTTCTCGGACAAGATTGATTCCTTCGCCTACGACGATTGCCCAGGGCATCCAGTCTGGATGGAGCCGGTAGAATGGCTTGGTTCTGACAAGGTGAAGCAGTTTCCGCTACACCTGCTGTCAAGCCAGCCGACCATGCGTCTGCACAGTCAGATGGACAACGGCGGCGTCAGCCTCGCATCGAAGGTACAAGGCCGTGAACCCGTCTGGATAAATACTG
>CAZCVU010000235.1:0-4909 GCA_964501745.1 uncultured Flavobacteriales bacterium
CCAGACCAGGACAAATTCCGGGATACCTTCATCATCCACGCGCAGACGCCTGTCCAAATCTGCCGGCAAGGTTCGCTGGGCGACCATACGTCCCGATGACGCCAGCACTCCAGCGTCAAGCAGAGCGGCTATGGCGTCGACCAGTCCCGACCCGCACACACCAAGCGGCGGTTGGCCGCCGATTGTTTGGACGTGGAGATCTTGATCCACCGACACCCGGTCGATGGCACCCGCAGCCGCACGCATGCCACAGCGGATCTGGGCGCCTTCCAACGCCGGTCCAGCCGGCGACGAACAGGCTGCCAGCCTGTCAGGCCCGCCCATCACTGCCTCGGCGTTGGTACCTATATCCACGGCGACACGCATCTGATCTCCGCCGTCGATGTGCGTCGAGAGGATCATCGCCAACGTATCGGCGCCGACGAATCCGGCGACCAGCGGCAGCATGAACAATCGCGCACCATCTGCAACCTTGAGCCCGACGTCGCGCGCCGGGCACGCATAGGCAGCACGCATGGCTGGCGCATAGGGCGCGCGGCCGAGGTATTTGGGATCGATACCGAGGAACAGGTGGTGCATGCAGCTGTTACCGACGACGACGATCTTGTAAATCTGCTCTCGCTTGATGCCGCCCTGTTTGCAGGCTTCACCGATCTGTTCATTGATAAAACCGATCAGGCGTGAACGTAGCTTGCGCACGTTGCCGGGATCTTCCATGGCGTAGGCGATGCGCGACATCAAATCGCCGCCAAAAACGGCCTGCGGGTTCAAACCAGGGATTGTGAAAACCGGCTCGCCGCTAATCAAGTCGACCAGATAGCCGATGACCGAAGTCGTCCCAACGTCCAGGGCCAAGCCGTATGCTGTAGCTGTCGTGTCTCCACTTTCCAGCGAGAGAACGGTTCCATTGAAAGCAACGACTGTGAGGCCATCCTTCGATTTCCGAAGCATGTCCGGCAGGCGTCGAACTGCGTCAATTCCAAGCGATGGAGACGTTAGGCCGGTTCCCTTCATGACCTCATCGAGATCGGAGGTCGCATCCGCCTCGTCGACAGGCGGTGTCGGCTGAACGTGAACCTTGCTTATGCCGCTATCCACGACCAGCACGTCAGCGTCGGCGTCGGTGTCGACAAGAAGTTGAAACGCCGTTTCATGCAATGGCGGGCTAATCTGCACCGTAATCTTGTCGTTCACCTGCATCTGGCAGGAGAGACGATAGTTCTCGCGCACCTCTTCATCGCCGAGCTGCACGACATCGGCCAATGTAGGTGGTGGAAGCGTGCCCTCAATCACTTTGACACGGCAGGTCCGGCAACGGCCGCGACCACCGCAAGTGGCCAGGATATCGACACCTGCCTCGCGCGCCGCCTGCATAAGTACGGTGCCCGACGCGACCTCTGCCGGCTTTGCCTCGCCAACAAAGCTGATTGTGTGGCCTCCGTCGCTCATGGACGCGCTTCCGGAACCGCACCGAACACGGACGAAATGGATTTGCGCGGCAGCATGGTTTGATAATCGTTCAAGGCGACCGGTAACGGTTCGTCGGCAAACAGTTCAAACAACGTCTTCAATTCGGCCAGCGGCCAGTCCAAATAGCCCGGGGCCAAGGCGGCGGTTAAGAGGTAGCCCCGGCTCTTGTTCGCCTCTGCAATCCTGCGCCGTGCAGCCCGCAGGGAGAGCGAAACCGTGGCCCAACCGCAGGTATCCATCATCAAACCGTCAAGCAACCGATCGTCTTCCAGTGCTTGACGAGAACTGCTCTCGATGCCGTCGCCAAGGGTCAGCAACAACGCACACAGTTCGGTTGAATCGGCGAGCAGACGAGCGAACGTCGGACTGTGAAACTGATGACCTGAGCCGAGAGTAATCGTTCCGTCCGCATCCACTCGACTCAGCTCTCCACGCCACAGGAATGCTCTCGGGTCGGCCAGCACGCGGGCTTCCTCAACCGCGCGTTGCGCCGACTCGCGGACGCGGCGCGGCACCTTGGAGGTGTCGCGATACTTCTGAAGACGCAGGATCATTCTGACCGGCACCGCCGGCGCATCGATGCTGAACCGCTCAATCGTTCCACCTGAAGTCATGATTTCTCCCGGCGGACCGAAACCCGGATTGTGAGCATCGACGTCTCCAATACCAGTAATTCCGCCGAAACCTTATGCATCAATCCTACACGCCGCTTCGCCTGTGTCGACTATTGTACGGCAAAAGTACCGCCGGCCGGACTTCGTCCGACCGGCGACTTTATCGTCTAACCTTTTCACCCTGCCAGCCGGATTCACGCCTGGCCATAGTCAAGTACTCGCAGCAGCGAAGTACCGCGCATCAATAGACGAATTCGACTCCCATATCGGCCACTTCGTTCTTGATCTTGCCGAACATGTCCTCGTACCAAGGCTCAGGCTGCGCGGTGTCAACGTTGTAAACCTCCTGAAATGGTTGGCCCATCGGCGCATCGGCGATGTTGTCCTCATATTTCTTGAGGAGCCTATCGACAATTTCGTTGGCCTGCGTCCGGGTCATGCCCTGACGCGCCACCGAATGGCCAACCTCGCAGGCCATGCGTGCTTCCAGCGGCGACGCATAGTTCTTGGTCTTGTTTCGGGCGACCGCAGTCTCCCACAAGTGGCCGCCGGAAACCGTGCTTGTCAAGCCATGTGCAGCCGCCTCGTAGAGCACCATTTCGGTCCCCGGACCAGCGTTGGTAAAGCCATTCGACGTCGACAGTATGCGGCTGTTCCGACTCACCGCCTGATGCGTGACACCGACCAGCCAGAGCATTTCGCGCCCGGTGTTTGACGTGAAGTGAAGATGGAACGGGAAACTCTGCTGAAAATTGGCCTGATAGATCGTCAGTCCCATCAGATGGTAGGCGGTTTGCAGGACCGCTGTTCCCTCGGCGCGGCCGGCATAGCCGCCGTAGATTGAGCCGGTCAGGTTGCCGATAAAGCTACCATGGTTCATGCAATGGGCGATCTTGTTCATCGCGTCGTTTTCTAGATTGAGCTCGGACAGGCCGGCAACCAAACGGGCGTCGGTCGACCTTACTCCCCACTCATTGTTACTGACCGCGACCTGAGCCATGGCCGATAAGGCAGTGCCGACGGCGACGTGGAACATTCCCGGCCGCCCGCACAGCTTAGCCGCCTGGCGCAAGGTCATCGAATGCTCGGTCACGCCAGCCAGCTCGACCGGCGAACCCGCCTTGATCTTCAGGCCCATGCTTTCTTCGAGGATCGAAGCACAAACGCCATCCGCCAGCGGTTCCTGGCAATAGGCGATGGCCATCGGCAGGAAGATATTTTCATCACAGGTGATGTCGCCGCTGAAGATGCAGAACGGTGCATCGGTGCTTTCCGGCTTTCGAGGTTTCCACTCACGGATGTCCTTACCCTCGCCGACCAGATACATCTCCGGCGCATGGTAGAGGAACTCTTTGAGCTCGGATTCTTCGATGAGAATACGGCGATGCGTATCGACGTTGAGCACGCCGACCTCGAGAAATAACTCAACTGCTGCCTGCCAGACCCGGTCGGCGACGTCATCATCGTCAGATACCGGATGGTCCGGATCATACTTGATGTCGTATTTCTTGATTACTTCCTTCAACTTGGGCATGAAAAGTTTCTTGTTGAAGTCGTCGACTTCGCAAAATGGACCAGTATTTGCGCGATCCAGTATCTGCCATAATTTATACATTCTAATTTCCCTTTATATTCTTCGAGACGTCCAAGAGAAGGTCGACGCTCTTCGCCGCATTCTCGCCCCAGCTGTCTGCTCCGGTTTCTTCCACCCACTGCTGCGTCACGGGGGCGCCGCCAATGATCATGTGATATTTATCGCGGACGCCAAGTTCGGTTGCCAGTTTGACGAGTTCCCGTTGGTTCGGCATCGTCGTCGACATCAGCGCGGATGCGCCGACGATATCAGCGTCGACTTCTTCCGCCTTCTTAAGGAAGTCCAGGGCGTTGACGTTGTAACCGAGATCATGCACATCGAAGCCATTGGCCTTGAGCATGCGGGCAACGATCTCCTTGCCGATGATGTGAACATCTCCCTCGACCGTGCCGAGGACCACTGTACCCTTGGCCTCCATGCCCGATGCCGATGCCTCGATCAGTGGCTTAAGCTCTTCCATCGCCGCCGTCATGGCGTCGGCCGCCATCACCATTTCCGGCAGGAAAATTTCCATTCTGCCGAACTGGTCGCCCACTTCACGCATCCCAACGGTGAGCTCGGCGACGATGTCGATGACGTCATGTCCTTCCTTGATCACCGCCTTCATGAAGGTGACTGCGTCCTCGTCCTCCCCTGCCTTCACGGCTTCGACCAATGACTCAATATTACTCATAATCTAGATCTCCTCAAAAAAGCAGTCGGATGAATGACGACCTTGACAACTTGAGTCAAGGATTCAAATGACGCAGACCAGACAACTGGACGGCGCACACTATCGTTCGCAAACAATAGGCAGATATCCTACTCGTCTGATGCGTCATCTATGGGGCTCACGCGCTGGGGAATCCATCAGTTTGGCGATACGGACAACCAGTCTCACGAAGCGTTTGCGAGGTGGTTCGTAGGCGGGCGGGCCGGCCCACTCGAGCGATCAGATCACAACGCGTCCAGGTCGCGACAGCCCTAGGAAACTGGCACGCCATCAGGTGCAACCTCGCACAGCCCCGAGCAGAACGGCGGGAAACCGGAGATCGGATCCAGTCCGGCATCCGGCACCAGCTCGTTGACGTTTGCGATTTGCCAACCGTGGACCGCATGCACCACACCGGGTGGAAGCTCGTCGGTCAACCAAGCCCGCATACTTATCTCTCCGAGCGGCGAAGAGATTTTGATCCAATCGCCGTCCTCGACACCGCGCGCTGCCGCATCTGCCGGATTGATCTGCATCCGC
>CAZCVU010000236.1:0-774 GCA_964501745.1 uncultured Flavobacteriales bacterium
CCAGAGGGCAGACCCAAAATACCTTGGCGCCGTTCTTTACCTCGCGGCCAACGGCGCCAATCACCTCTTCAAGCCGACCGAGTGACACAATTCGTGTATCGACTGCCTTGCGTCCGGCGGGTTTCTCCGTCAGCAGCGATGCCTCGAGGTCGCCGTAGGCCGTCAGCATCAGGCTGCGAGGGATCGGTGTCGCCGTCATCACAAGAATATCAACGCCGCGCCCCTTCGACTGCAGACTAAGGCGTTGGTGGACGCCGAAGCGGTGCTGTTCGTCGATGACCGCCATCGAAAGCTCGCGAAACGCCACCGACTCCTGAAACAAGGCATGTGTACCGATGACAATATCGATCGAGCCGTCCTCAATCTCTGCCAGCAGCTGTTTGCGTCGCGCGCCCTTGTCACGGCCTGTCAGAACTGCGACCGATAAACCGGGAACCAACGCTTCGATAGTCGCAAAGTGTTGCCGCGCGAGAATCTCGGTTGGCGCCATCAGTGCCGCCTGACCGCCGCATTCGACGGCGTTGAGCATGGCGAACAGTGCAACAATCGTCTTACCGCTGCCAACATCGCCCTGCAGCAGCCGCAGCATGCGGTTCGATGATTCCATATCGCTGTTGATTTCCCGCAACGCCTTCTTTTGTGCGCCTGTCAGCGAGTAGGGCAGGTTGGCGAGGACTTCGCGGCGCAACTTACCGTCGCCCTTTAGCGGTCGGCCAAGCTGGCCGCGTAGCCGCTCACGGACAAGCGCCAGGGCCAACTGGTTTGCCAGCAGTT
>CAZCVU010000236.1:784-4901 GCA_964501745.1 uncultured Flavobacteriales bacterium
AGGCCAGCCGTGCACGCGCCGGCGTGTTTGGATCGAGATCGCTCTCCCTCGCCGGGGCGTGCGCGTCTTGCAGAGAGCTCCTCCAGGACTGCCAGCCCTGCTGCTTGAGGTAGGCAGGGTCAAGCCACTCGGCGAGGTCCGGCGCTTTTTCACAGGCGGCCTGGACGGCCTTGGAGAGCGTCTTTGGGCTTAATCCCTCGGTCATCGGATAAACCGGCTCAACTTCCTTCAATTCACCGATTTGATCCGGTGCCAGTATGTGATCGGGATGCGTTATCTGGTTTTCGCCGCGATAGCGCTCGACCCGGCCACTGACAATGCGCTCCTCACCGATCGGCAGGACGCGGGTCAGGTAGTCCTCGCGCGCGTGGAAGAAGATCAGGGAGAGCTGCCCGCTGTCGTCGGAACAGCGCACGCGATAGGGCAGGCCCCTGCGTGGCGAGCGGACATGTGCGACGACGTTGACGCGCAAGGTCGCAATGCGCCCGCTTTCCGCACCCGCAACGCTTGGCCGATAGCGGCGATCTATAATCTCGCGCGGCAAATGCCAGGCAAGATCCACAACATGTGGCCCGGCAATCTTCTCGATCAGCTTGGCAATGCGGGGGCCGACGCCGGGCAGCGAGCTTACCGGCGCAAACAGTGGAAAGAGAATATCGGGACGCAAGGTTTCAGCTTCTTGGTTAAATGAACCGTCGACTATTGTGGACGCGCCGTGCAAAGGCAATTTACCAAGCGGATCACGCGGGATATACCGGTCCCTTTCTAAAGCGGCCAGGGACTTTGACGAAAATCACACAAGAAAGCGAAATCGATGTGCGCCGCAAGCGCCTTTTGTTTCGTAGCTGGCATCGGGGCACGCGAGAGCTCGACCTGCTTTTAGGTACGTTCGCGGAGCATCACCTGGCCGATTTCTCGGAGCGCCAACTCGACATCTACGAGCGGTTCATCGAGCACAGCGATCCGGATATTTATCGTTGGTTGACCGACGCTGAGCCGCCGCCAAAAGCGGCTGATAGCGACGTCTTTAAGCTTCTAAGAAACTTTAGAAACACCGCATAGACATTTGAGAAATATAATAAAACATTTGCCAAAGTCCGGTCGGTTGACGATTGGTGGTGCGCCGGAAGGCTATGACTGCCTGCTGCTGGCGCAGATCGCGACGGACGCCGCATCGCAGTCTGCCCGGCTGCTCTACGTAGCGCCGAATGACACGGCCATGGAGCGCGTCGCCGACGGCCTTACGTTCTTTGCACCGGATCTGCAGGTCATAACAATACCGGCTTGGGATTGCCTGCCATACGACCGGGTCTCGCCTCATACGGATATCGTTGCCCGACGGCTTGACGGGCTGACACGCGTAAACGGCGAAGGCGAGGGGGCTGCCATCGTGATCCTGACGACCGTCAGCGCGATGTTACAGCGTGTGCCGCCGCGCGCAGTCCTCAAGGATGCGGTGTTGGCCGCGACCGAAGGCAGCGAACTGCCTTTAGATCAGCTCCTGCTGTTTCTCGGAAGCCATGGCTACCGGCATGCGGGAACTGTCCGCGAACCCGGGGAATATGCCGTGCGGGGAGGCATCGTCGACGTCTTCCCAACCGGTCTGGAAGCGCCGCTACGGCTCGATTTCTTTGGCGATGAGCTGGAGCGCATACGTAGTTTCGACCCAATGACGCAGCGCACCAGCGGTGGGTATGAGCAAATCGTTCTGCGGCCGGTCAGCGAGGTCATGCTCTCGGCAGAGTCGATCGCCTTGTTTCGCGACCAATACCGCGGTCTGTTCGGTACGCGCGCCAGTGCTGATCCGCTATATGAAGCGATCAGCGCCGGCCACAGCCATAATGGCATGGAACACTGGCTTCCCTTGTTCCACCGTCAGCTTGAATCGCTGTTTGACTATCTGCCGGACGTTGTCGTCGTGCTTGACCCGCAAGCCGAACAAGCGGTGGAGGCACGGCTCGAACAGATCCAAGAGTTCTACGAAGCGCGTACTGCGATGATCACGGCATCGAAAAAGTCTGAGGCCGCCGCGCCGCCGCCCTACCGGCCGGTTGAGCCGAATAGTTTGTTTCTCGACGGCGGCGAGTGGACGCGGCAGTTGGCGTCTTATCCGGTTGCAGTCTTTTCGCGGTTCGAAGCGCCGGACGGTGGCAATATCGTCAACGCCGGGGGCCGAAGATCCCAAGATTTTTCCGAGGCCCGTGCACAAACTGCGAATTCAACCAGCGGTCTGTTCGACACCGTTCGCGACCGACTCGCAAGCGAAGACAAACGCAGTGTGCTGATTGCGGCGCACAGCACCGGCTCTCGTGAGCGGCTTGCGGCGCTACTGCGCGAACACGGTGTCTCAACGCAGATGACGGTTGAAAATTGGAGCGAGTTCCTTGTCCTGCCGACCGGGACTACGGCACTCGCCGCGCTCGATATCGAGCATGGGTTCACGACCGACCACCATGTTGTGCTTAGCGAACAGGATATTCTCGGTGACCGTTTGGTTCGTCCGGCGCGCCAACGGCGACGGGGTAGCGAGTTCATCGCCGAGGTATCGAGCCTGACGGTTGGAGATATCATTGTCCATGTCGATCACGGGATCGGCCGCTATGACGGGTTGGAAACGCTCGAAATCAGCGCTGCGCCGCATGATTGCCTGCGCGTCGTTTACGCTGGTGACGACAAACTCTATGTCCCGGTCGAGAATATCGAAACGCTGTCGCGCTACGGATCAGACGAAGCCGGTGTGCAATTCGACCGATTGGGAGGTGTCGCCTGGCAAGCGCGCAAGGCACGCGTAAAGGCGCGGATCAAAGACATTGCCGGTCAATTGCTGACGGTTGCGGCCGAACGCGCGCTGCATACGGGTGAGGTCATGCCGCCGCCGGAAGGGCTTTTCGACGAGTTTTGCGCTCGTTTCCAATGGTCGGAAACCGATGATCAATTAGGCAGTATTGACGATGTGGTGGCGGATTTGGCATCGGGCCACCCGATGGATCGGCTGATCTGCGGCGATGTCGGTTTCGGCAAGACCGAAATCGCCCTGCGTGCGGCATTTCTGGCAACTATGGCGGGCTTTACCGTCGCCGTCGTCGTGCCGACAACGTTGCTGGCGCGCCAGCATTTTCTTACATTTTCCGAACGATTTGCCGGGCTTCCGGTCAACGTCGCGCAACTCTCGCGCCTGGTCTCCGCAAACGAGGCCAAGCGCGTAAGGGAAGGGCTCGCCAACGGCACTATCGATATCATCATCGGCACCCAGGCACTGCTTGCCAAGTCGTTACGTATCGCCAAGCTGGGTTTGCTTGTGATCGACGAAGAACAACATTTTGGCGTCGCCCAGAAGGAACAACTCAAGCGCCTCAAGGCAAATATCCACGTTCTGACGCTGACTGCGACACCGATTCCGCGAACCCTGCAGATGGCACTTTCGGGGGTACGGGAAATGAGCATCATCGCAACGCCGCCGGTCGATCGGCTGGCCGTGCGAACGTTTGTGCTGCCCTACGATCCAGTGGTCGTGCGTGAGGCAATTCTCCGCGAACACTTCCGCGGCGGCCAAACATTTTACGTTTGCCCCCGCATATCCGATATCAGCCGCGTCCATGACCGTCTGAAGTCATTGATACCCGAGATCAAGATCGCTGTTGCGCACGGCCGCATGTCGGCGGACTCGCTGGAGCGGGTGATGGAACGCTTCTGCGGCCGTCAGATCGATCTGCTGCTCTGCACCAATATCATCGAGTCCGGCCTCGATATTCCTGACGCGAATACGGTCATTATCCATCGTGCCGACATGTTCGGGCTGGCCCAACTTTATCAACTCCGCGGCCGCGTTGGACGTTCCAAGGTGCGGGCTTACGCTTACTTAACCATCCCGCCGGGCGCGGTGCTGACGCAGGCAGCAACCCGCCGCCTTGCCGTCATGCAGACATTGGATTCGCTGGGTGCCGGCTTCACCCTGGCGAGCCACGATCTCGATATTCGGGGAGCGGGAAATCTGCTTGGCGAGGAACAATCCGGCCATATCCGCGAGATCGGTGTCGAGCTCTATCAGCATATGCTGGAGGAGGCTGTCGCTTCGGCGCGCGGGGAGGGCACCGCGGAGTCGGACGAGGATAGCTGG
>CAZCVU010000237.1:0-4892 GCA_964501745.1 uncultured Flavobacteriales bacterium
CAGCGCAACTAGCGCTTTCGTGGCTGTTGCATCAGGGGCCGGATATCATTCCCATTCCAGGAACCAGAAATGTGACGCATTTGCACGAGAATGCGGCTGCCGAGGCCTTGACGTTGAGTGTTGATATGCTGGCGCAGATCGACCGTTTGGCCCAACCCGGCGTAACGGCGAGTGGAACATCGGCGTAACCTGCATCGGCCGGAGCCGTTCCGCCAAGAATTGCCGCATTTGAAAACACCCATTTCCTCCGGCAACTCACCAAATCCCAGGATCAATCGATAACGCGTCTCCCTGGCGGCGCGCCGGCGCGGCATGGTGAACGTCGCTTGTAGCCAGGAGTGGACTATTTGCATTATCAATACATTGTTTGGCAGGGCGCTATATTCACCAACTTAATTACCGCTTATAGGATTGCTTTTTGCACAGCCTGACCGTCGAGACGGCCTGTCGACCATACGCCGATAGCCGGAAACTCTAATTCAACGGGGAGTTAGTAAGATGGCGAGAGTTAGATATATTGTGGATGACGTTGAAGAGGCTGCCGCCTTCTATGTCTCAAATTTAGGATTTGAAATCCAAGCTAATTTCGCTCCGGCGATAGCAATCTTGACTCTTGGCGACTTAACACTTTTGGTTTCAGGGCCAAAAGCATCCGCGTCCTTGCCAATGCTCGATGGCACTACACCCAGTCCGGGAGGAGGCTGGAACAGAATCCTTCTGGATTTCGACGATTTGGAATCTGTCGTCTCAAAGCTCAAGGCGAGTGGAGTGAAGTTCAGAAATGACATTCTGGACGGAGTAGGAGGCAAGCAGATCGTCTGTGAAGACCCATTTGGCAACGTAATTGAACTCACTCAACCATCCGCATTGGCTTCTTCGCTCTAATATGGCGTCGGCTTCGGACGGCTCCGTTGGTCCGCTATGGGTCATTAGCGGTCACTGGAGAGGCGCGTGAAGAACATTCGCTGATTGCCATAAGCGGACATTTGCGTCGCGACGAATAGAGCTGACTCGCTACAGTTCGGTGTTTCTCCTCATGGTCACTCCAGGACCGGCTATGGTGGCATATGGACAAATTGCCGCTTGAAGTGTCGAAGGCGATCTTCGCTGGATGCGTTGTCGCGTTCATCGGATTTGGATTTACGGCATCTTTCGGATTATTCCTGAGTCCAATATCCGATGAACTTGGCTGGGGACGCGAGGTGTTTTCGCTGTCCGTTGCCATACAAATGCTGTGTTGGGGCATAGCCCAGCCCTTCGCTGGCGCGATTGCGGATCGTTACGGTACGGCCCGTGTTCTTTTCGCGGGTTGTATCTTGGCTGCGTTCGGTTTCCTCATCCGGGGTCTGACGTCCGATCCGACAATGTTCGTAGGTTCCGGATTCTTTGCAGGGGTTGGAACTGGGGCTATCTCCTTACCGATTGTCATTGTCGCCCTTGGTAAAGTTGTACCGGAAGAAAGGCGAAGCTTTGTCATGGGGTTGGGCACGGCGGTTGCGTCACTCGGAATGTTTGCAAGTGCGCCGGCCAGTGCCTTCCTTATTGAGATGCTGGATTGGCGGAACGCGCTGCTTGTGATCAGCGCAAGCTACTTGGCTATAGTGCCCGTTTTGGGTTTCATCGCACGCGTTTCAAAACCAACAGCCAGTGGCGGCGGATTAGGACATTTCAAAATAGCCCTCCGCGATGCCTTTTCCGATCGAAGCTACCTGTGTTTGTTCTTTGGTTTCTTTGTTTGCGGTTTTCACGTCGCATTTATCCAAACCCATCTACCGGCCTATATCACGGATCTGGGTGTGGCCGCGAGAACCGGAGCCTGGGCCTTGGCCTTGATCGGCCTGTTCAACATTGCTGGATCATTTATGTCCGGTTGGATTGGCCAAAATCATTCCAAGAAGATCTCCTTAAGCAGTATTTATTTGTTGCGCTCCATCGTGATCTCGATTTTCGTTCTCGCGCCGCTATCGAGTTTTGGGATCTATCTTTTCGCGGCAGCAATGGGAATATTGTGGCTGTCGACGGTGCCGTTGACGACGGGGCTGATCGCGCAGACGCAAGGATTGAGATTTCTCAGCACCCTGGCAGGGTTGGTGTTTTTCTCGCATCAAGTCGGAAGCTTTACTGGCGTCTGGCTCGGTGGCTGGATATTTGATGCTTCCCAAAGCTATGCTCTCGTTTGGTGGATTGCAGTCGCTCTTGGGTTATTCGCAACACTGATACATTTACCAATCCGCGAATACAGACCAGTTGCGGCTTGATACTGAGGATTTGGAAGCAAGAATCAGCGTTCGAAAACGAAGACTAAGAATGGCTTTGTCACGAACCGGTTTTGGTGATGGATCTTCCCCAGAGGGGCCTGCTCTCAGAGAGCCGGAATGGCAGCGAGGCGCCAAGCGGTGAAGACTTGATCACGCAATTGTCGGCCCGCGATGCGGTTACGGCCATGTCGCGGGGCGAGTTTACGGCCGAGGCCTATGCTGGCGCGCTGATCGCCCGGAGCCGCAGGTTGGAGGATCTCAACGCCTTCATTGCACTCGACGAGGAATTGCTTCTCGAGGCGGCACGCGGCAGCGATCTGCGTCGCGCCAGCGGTCTGCAGCTCGGTCCATTGCACGGGCTGCCGATTGCGGTAAAGGACAATATCGAGTTCGCGGCGCTGCCGACCACGGCCGGCACGCCGGCGCTGGATCGGCATCATCCAAAGCGCAACGCCACCGTCGTGCAGGCGTTGCTCGACGCCGGCGCACTGGTGATGGGCAAGACCAATCTGCATGAGATTGCCTACGGTCTGACCAGCAACAATTATCACACCGGGGCCGTGCGCAATCCCTACGATCGGACTCGGATTGCGGGCGGCAGCAGCGGCGGCACGGCGGTCGCGCTGGCGACCGGTATGGCGCCGGCCGGGCTCGGCACCGACACCGGCAGCTCGGTTCGCCATCCGGCCGCTTTGTGCGGTATCGCAGGACTGCGGCCGTCGACCGGACGATATTCGCTGACCGGTGTCGTGCCGCTTTCGCTGACAAGAGACACCGTCGGACCGATGGCGCGTAGCGTCAACGATCTCGTGCTGCTGGACGAGGTAATTACCGCCGAAGCTGCTCCCGTCACCCCCACGCCGCTGAAGGGACTACGCCTTGCGGTTCCGCGGCGTCACTTCTACGAGCAGCTCGACAGCGAAGTTGCTCCAGTGATCGAGGCGGCGCTGGCCCAGCTGGCCGAACTCGGCGCCGTACTGGTGGACGCCGAGATGCCAAACGTAGAGACCTGCAATCTGGAAATTGCCCGGCCGATCTCGGGCTACGAGTCCCCGCGCGAATTCCGCGGCTACCTGGAGGAGTCGGGCAGCGGCATTACCCTGGAGGCAATGGCCGCGAAGATCGTGAGCCCAGACGTTCGCAGGGCACTGGAAGAGCGGCTTGGCGACGAAGCTACCAGCGAAGAGGAGTATCGCGCCGCGCTCGAACGGAGGAGCGCATTTCAGGCCGATTATCGGCAATATTTAAGCGACCATCAGGTCGCAGCGGTACTGTTTCCGACCACGCGACTTCCGGCGCGGCCGATCGGCGATGACGATACCGTTGAGTTCATGGGCGAGCGCGTGCCGACCACACTCGCCTACGTTCATAACTTGGCGCCTGCCACAATCATCGGCTCACCGGGATTGAGCCTTCCGATCGGCCTGACATCCTCGGGCCTGCCAGTCGCCATGGAACTCGACGGCCCGATAGGCGAAGACCGCACGCTGTTGGCCATCGGTCTGTCCTGGGAAAAGGCGTTCCCGCCGCCGACGCCGCCGCTCGACTAGCGATAAGCAGCGTCAAACGATGTCCGCTATTGCTCGGCTGCGACGACGCCCGACCATGGCGAATATGGATGTGCCACGCCGACGAATTCGCCTGATCGCGTATCGCGCATCACCGCGTTGGGGTTGGCGAAGTTAGCCGGATAAACGCCAGCGGGAGCGCTGCTGACCGGAAACCGCGCGGCGAGCTGCGACATCATCTCATCCGAAATACGCGCATCGCAAACGACTGCATCCGGCCCCGTCACATCGATGCGCGGCAGGTGTATGGCAGTCTCAAGATCCATTCCGTAATCGATCGCAAACGAGGCCAGTTGAGCCACCGCCGCCATGATATGTCGGCCGCCGGATGCGCCAACCGCCAGCCAACTCTGGCCATCACGCGTGGCGACCAGCGGGCACATGTTCGTGAGCGGCCGCACGCCGGGTGCGATCGAGTTGGGACCACCGGGCTGCGGATCGAACCACATGACCGCGTTGTTCATGACGATGCCGGTTTCCGGCAGCATGACCTTGGAGCCGAATGAGCTAAGCAGCGTATTCGTCAGCGCCACCATGTTTCCCTCGCCGTCGACAACGCTGAGATGGGTCGTACAGCTCGGTATCGCGTCCGCAGCGCCATGCCCCATTTCGGAAAATCGTCTAGCGTAGGCGCTGCACAACGCCTCTGCGTAGCACACATAGGTCTGTCCGTCGGGTGATGGCGCATCCGCGAGTTCAACACCGGCCAGCGTCTGCATCGTCTCGACGAATGTCGGTCCGGCGCACAGACCTTGCGGGACGTGGAGATCGACGCCGCGATAGGAGACCGACAGGGGCGAAGTGATCTCGGCCCGATAGCCGTTGAAATCTTCAACCACCACAACGCTGCCGCCAGCTTGCAGATCAGCAACAATCGCTTGTGCCAGTTCCCCTTCGTAGAAGTCCCGTCGCCCCCGTTGCACCAGACGACGCAAGGTATTGGCAAGCGGCGACAGGTCGAGCGGCGGTGCGTCCGCGACAGGAGGAAAACCCTGCGGCAGGAAGACGCTCTCGCTGGCCGGGAACTCGGCCAACTCACCTGCAGAGGTCGTGATTATGTGACTGG
>CAZCVU010000238.1:0-4887 GCA_964501745.1 uncultured Flavobacteriales bacterium
GATTCAGTCCGTCGACATGTTGCGCATAGAGTGACAGCCCGGTTTCATCGATGGCCCCGGAAATACGCGCGTGGACCTCGCGCAGGCGGCTGATCGCGGTGAACAGGCCCAGCGCACCGCCGCCCGATGCAATGAACAATTCGCGATAGGCTGCCGCAACTTGACTGCTATCGTCGCGGCGCACGTCATTTACTACGACGACACGCGTCAGCATCTCGTAGTCGAATGGCGATGGCACAGCGGCACGAATAGCGGGCTGCGTTAGGTGGAGCGCGCCGGTACGCGCTTCAGCGGCCCGCCAATCCGCTTCGATGTCGCCGGAGCCATCGGTCAACGTGGCAGAGGTGACGATGATGCCGTGCGCGGACTCCGCCACGGCCTCGACGAACGGCAGGGTCGGATCGATCCAGTGACGGTGCAATCCGATGTCGATGTCGCGGCCATCGATGCGGTCAACCGAAAACCAATCGACGAACTGATCGGGTATGCCCTCGGCCAGCGAGGCGAGCATCGAGCGCCAGGCGTGTATCGTATCGAGACCTCGGTGGCGTAGCGTACGCGCCATCGACTCAAGCCTGACGCGAATTGCTGTCTCGAGCGTATCCGCTTCATCAACGAGGCGCGCGGAAAGGTGTGTAATAAGATCGTTGAGCGGGCGTTCGAGTGCCGCCAGGGCGCCGTCGAGGGCGGCTGCGGCTGCCAGCAATTCGTCTGCCGGCGAGTCGCTGCCGACCTCAAGTCCATAAGGGCTGTTCGCGTCGGCGGAACGGGCATAGACATGATCCCTGACCGCGGCAAGAAAGTGCTCTGCGGGACCCTGCGGCTGGCCTTCGGCACAGCGTTGGTGCCAGCCATCGCGCGGAAGCACGCGAGCCGCGGCCAGTGTGTCCGTCAACTTGGATTGGGCCTCGTCGCCCTCGACAAGATCTTCGATCCTGAGCTTAAGGCCACGGCTGCGACCACGCCGGCGACCTTCGGCGCCGCGCAGCCAACGCCTCAGCTCGGCCGCTTCGAGTCCGCTCAGGTGCGCAGAAAATGCACTGTCGGCTGCGTCGAAGACATGGTGACCTTCATCGAACACATAGCGAATCGGCGGCGACCGTCCGTTGCCCTGGCTACGCGCGGCCTGGATCATGACCAGGGCGTGGTTGGCGATGACAAGTTCGGCGTGCCGCGCCCGACGAACACTCCGCTCGATAAAGCAGCGCGCGTAGTGCGGACAGGCGGAATAGATGCACTCGCCGCGGCGGTCGGTAAGGCCGACGGTGCGCTGTCGGCCAACCAGATCGCTCAGCCAGGCCGGAAAGTCGCCGCCGTTCAAGTCGCCGTCGCGCGTCTCTGCGGCCCAACGCGCCATCAATCCCAGCGCCACCGCGTCCTCCCGGCGCACGGCGACGGCGCGCACCGCCTCCTCCAAATTGAGCAGGCATAGATAATTCTCGCGACCCTTGCGGAGCACCACCTTGCCGCTCTTGACGGCTGCATCGGGAAACAAGCTCGTGAGTTCCTGGTCAATCTGGTGTTGCAGGTTGCGGGTGTAGGTCGAGATCCACACCGGCGCCTCGTTCTTTTCGGCCCATAAGCTGGCCGGCGCGATGTAACCCTTCGTCTTGCCGACACCGGTCCCCGCCTCGGCCAACAGAAAGTGCGGCGCGTTTTCGGCGGCGCGCGGTTGAAAGGCTTGTGTTGCAGCAGACGCGTAGTCGGCCTGGCTGGGTCTTGCCTCGGCGTCTTCGCCGAGCATCGCAGCAAGTCGCGCACGTGCTTCGGAGGCCTCGACGGCGACGTCGCCGGGCGGTGGTGGCGGCGCTTCCTCCGACCACTCCTGCAGACCACGCCAGATGTCGAGCCCTGAAGGCGGCTTCTGTTCCGCGATCTCGACGTCCACACCCAGGGCCTTCAACACGCACTCGCCCCAAAGCCAACCTCCCTGCGTCATGCTGGTCGCGATGGCGACAGTGTCGCTTTCGAACTGCCGCTCGGCGATCGCCATGAGGAGTCGTTGAGCCGAGCGCCGAAGCAACAGCGGCTCGTCGTCCCGCGACTCGGGAACATCCAATCCCACAGTGCTCGCCACGCCGCTCGGCGTCGGGATACAAAACTCGGCCGGGGCGGCAAAGGCGAACAGCTCCAGAATATCGAAGGCGCGGAACGGCTCGACGCCGAGTCGGCGGGCCGATGACGGTGCATGACAGACGATGGGCAACTCGCCTTGACGCAGTCGCTCAGCGGTTTCCTCGCGGGTCAGTTCCTCGATTTCGCCGTCGGTCGTAAGCCACACGACCGCGGCCGCCGTGACAACAAGTGCCGGCGCTTGCGGCAGATGGAAGGATGGCTTGCCGCTCATGGCAGGCGATCATAACCGTGCCGGCGACCGGGTGCGAATGGTCATGGAAAGAAATTGGCTCCGTTTCTCAACTTCAGCGAACGACCGTCCGTTGGTTGACGAAGGTCGCGACCTACGCCTAGTTTCGCTGCGAGGGACGGCCAACAATTGAAGGAATAAGGCGGCGATGCCGGCACCCCGGGAACTGGCGCTGAAGGCGAAGGCTTGGCCGTTCGAGGAAGCCCGCAAGCTGCTTGCGCAAATCGAGAAGCGGCCATCGGACAAAGGATATGCCCTGTTCGAAACAGGATATGGGGCGTCCGGCCTGCCACATATCGGTACATTCGGTGAGGTCGTACGAACGGTGATGGTGCGCCATGCCTTCACAACGCTTTCCGACATGCCGACCCGGCTCTTCACCTTTTCGGACGACATGGACGGTCTGCGGAAGGTGCCGGAGAACATCCCAAACCGAGACATGGTGGAGCAACATCTAGGCAAGCCGCTGACCTCGATACCCGATCCTTTCGGCACGCATGAGAGCTTCGGCCACCACAACAACGCCAGATTGCGTGCATTTCTCGACCAATTCGGATTTGAGTACGAGTTCAAGAGTTCTACAGAGTGCTACCAATCGGGCGAGTTTGACGCGGCACTGCTGCGCCTTCTCGAATGCTACGAGGAGGTCATGCAGATCATGTTGCCGTCGCTACGCGAGGAGCGGGCGCAGACCTACAGCCCCTTTTTGCCGATCTGTCCCGAAACAGGACAAGTGCTCCAAGTAGAGATTGTGGCCACCGACGCCGAGGCGGGCAAAGTTACCTATCGTCGAGACGATGGCGAAGAACTTGAGACGCCGGTGACCGGCGGTCGTTGCAAAGTGCAGTGGAAGCCTGACTGGGCAATGCGCTGGTATGCGTTCGAGGTCGACTATGAAATGTTCGGCAAGGATCTGATCGATTCGGCAAGACTGTCGGGGCGCATCGTCAGTGCGCTTGGCGGGACAGCGCCGGCGGGCCTCACTTATGAGCTATTCCTCGACGAGAACGGCGAGAAGATATCGAAGTCGCGGGGCAATGGGCTGACGATTGAGGAATGGTTGGCCTACGCACCGGGCGAAACGGTTGCACACTTCATGTTCGGCAAGCCAAGGGCGGCGAAGCGGCTCTACTTCGACGTCATTCCGCGGGCGGTAGACGACTATCTGGCGCGGCTCGAGAAGTTTCCCAGCGAGGATGCGGCTCAGCAGCTTGAGAACCCGGCCTGGCACATCCATCAAGGAGAGCCACCGGTCGAGCCCGTGGCGCTGAGCTTCAATGTCCTGCTCAATCTTGCGAACGTCTGCAATACCGAGGACAAGGTCGTGCTGTGGGGATTCATTTCTCGCTACGCGCCCGACGCTACGCCGAAGTCGGATCCACTGCTAGACCAGCTTGTCGGCCACGCAATCCGCTACTATTCGGACTTCGTGAAACCAAACAAGCAGTATCGCGCACCGAGCAAGATGGAACGCGCCGCGCTTGAGGATTTAGCCGACGAACTCAATCAGCTGCCACCGAATGCGGCCGCAGAGGATGTCCAGACTCAGGTCTACGAGGTCGGCAAGCGCCACTCCTTTGAATCGCTTCGCGAGTGGTTCCAGGCGCTGTATGAGATCCTGCTGGGTCAGCAGCAGGGTCCGCGGATGGGATCCTTCATTGCCCTTTACGGGATTGCTGAAACCAGCGTGCTGATTCGCCGCGCACTTGCGGGCGATGACTTGTCCGCCGCCTGAGTGTACTCGGAGCGGCCGGCGGCCTTCGGCACTCGTCGATTTCAGACTGGTCCTATTTTTTGTGTGAGAATTCCCAGTAGAGTTCGCGGGCGCGGGCTGCGATCGGGCCCGGTTGTAGTTCGCGATCCTCGATGCGCGTGACCGGCACCACCTTGGCGTAGTTTCCGGAATTGAAAACCTCGTCGGCATCCATTACCTCGGGCCAGGTGATCGCGCGCTCGAAGACCTCGACGCCGGCGTCGCGCAACAGCTGAATGATGCGCTGCCGGGTGATGCCGTTGAGAAAGGTGCCATTAATCGCCGGCGTGTGCACCTTGCCGTCCTTGGCGATGAATATGTTCGAATTTGCGAATTCGGCGACGTTGCCGGTCATGTCAAGCATGACCGCGTTGCCAAAGCCCTTGGCTGCGGCTTCCGCGAGCGCCTGGGCGGCGATCGGGTAGAGACCGGACGACTTGGTATAGGTGGGCGCGCATTCAGGGGTCGGTCGACGAAACCGCGAAAGGTGGCAGCTGAAGCCGGTGGCCGGCGGCAGCGGCGCGTCATGGATCATCATCGTAAAGCGCGTGCTATCTGGATCGACCGACGCGCCTTGTCCATGCTCAGCCCACATCATCGGGCGTATATAGAGTTCGGCATCCTTGGGAAACTTGGCGACGCCCTCAAGCGCTAATTCCTCGACCTCGCCGGCGGACAACACGGGCTTCATGCCGAAATTGCGGCAGGAATTGATCAAACGTTCGCAGTGCAGGTCGAGATCGGGGGTTACTCCCTCAAACGCCCGGCC
>CAZCVU010000239.1:0-4880 GCA_964501745.1 uncultured Flavobacteriales bacterium
CGTAGAGCGCTTCCAGAATCTCGTCGCGGCCCTTTAAATCGAGCCCCATTACCCTCCAGGTCACGTCTTCGGTGAACAGCTTGACCGCGTCTTCATACTCGTGATGGTCGACATGATGATAATAACTGCGCCAGACTTTCTGGCAGTCCCAAGAGATAGCTTCTTCCTGCTCTTTATCCATAGTCATTGCTCCCGTTCTATGCTCCAAAAAACCGCTGATGTTCGCAGTGCACTTCCGTCACACGCTTTATCCTAACTTGCCAACCTTCTTGGCCCATTCCTCCAAGGCCACCGGTTCGTCCGGGCGCCGGAAAATATGGCGACCGCGCTCTCTGGCCGAGATCTTCCAATCATCGCCGACCCGCCGCAGCTTCGCAAACATATCGCCCAATCGATGTGGTCCGTCAAAGCGAAGCGGGCCGTCCATATCCTCCCTGCGCCCTTCGCGCGAGTAGTAGTTCGTCGTACAGTTCCATAACTCGGCATTGTCCTTGTCGATGACCGTGACGATCACGTTGGTCAAGACGTGGCGAATGGTGTCATTGCCGAGGCCGCCGTAGAGGGCCTCCAAAATCTCGTCCCGCCCCTTCAGGGCGACACCCATAACTTCCCAGGTCACGTCTTCGGTAAACAGCTCGACGGCGTCTTCATACTCGTGATGATCGACGTGGTGATAGTACTGACGCATCACTTTCTGGCAGTCCCACTCGATCGCGCGTTCTTCGTCGCGTGTCATCGCTGCATGCTCCTTTGCCGGTAGCGTAGCAAATATGGCGGCGGTCGAGAAACGGTCGTGATCGGAGTGTGCGCTTCGCCGGCTGTGATCTTGGAGATATGAGATTCATGGCCCGAAGATCGATGATTCACTGATCCGCTTTCGTTCGGTTTGGTGTCTGCCGAGGATCAGACGCAGAGAGCCTGCGAGTTAGGTTCCGCGCTCGGAACTAGCCCTGAAACTGGCCTATTCGCCACGCTGCAGATAATTCACGATGTCCTTGCGGGCGATTCTCCAACCCTCGCTGGTCCGCACCAGCTTGTTGTCTTGCCGGCCGGTGAACCAGGGCCCGATGGACGGCAGCGTCGTCGGCAACATGTCGGCTTTCCCCTGGCGATAGACGGTGGCGTAGAGCACCGCGTCCGCATGATCTTCGTCGATCACGCTGACGACAATGTTCTGGATCATGTGTTGGACGAATACCGCCGGTAAGCCCTTGCGCATACTCTCGCAGATCGCTTCACGGCCACGCATCTCGAGATCTCCAGCAGTCCAGAACCCGTCCTCGGTGTACATATCGGCAGCGGCCTCGTACTCGCCCGCGTCGACATGGATGTAGAACTGAGTCAGTACCTTGGCGCAGTCCCACTCGATTGCGCGTTCCTGATCACGATCCATAACAGGACCTCCCGTTGAGTTTGAAGCAGGACGGGAATAAGAGCCACGGCTTGGACGTTGTCAATACGGCTTCCGCCAGTGACGCGGCCGTTGAGGGGAGGGACGCTTCAACGCCTATTTCGCGCAATTCGCCCCGGTACGCGTCTCTATGTGCCTCCCGCCGCAGATCTACTTCCACACCTGCCGCGCCACACGCAGCCAATTCTCACCCAAGATGCCGCGGATCTCCGCCTCGCTGTAGCCGCCAGCGATCAGCGCTTCGGTGAGCGGCGGCACCCCCTCCGGCTCGACATATTTGATGTCTTCGCGACGCGGCGCCTCGGATTTGCCGCCCGACGCCTGCCGGTATCCCTCGTCGTGTCCTACTGTTTTAAACCCAGCCGCTGCCGGCGCATTTGCCATTCCGAAGGTTGGAACGTAGTCGAGGCCGAGCCCGATATGCTCGGGGCCGACCAGTTCGGCCATGTAGTCGATGTGCCGGACCAACCCTTCCGCCGAGTTGTCGTTCTCGCCGATGTAAGTGCCGGTGCCGGCGACACCGATGACGCCGCCGGACTTTGCGCAGGCCTTGATCTGGTCATCGCGGAGGTTGCGCGGATGGTTCCACAGCGCCGCCGCATTCGAGTGGGAAAAAATCACCGGGTCCTTCGACAGTCCAAGGATGTCCATGCTGGTCGCATATTTCGCATGGGTGGCGTCGACGATCATGCCGACGCGGTTCATCGCTTCCACCAGTTCGCCGCCGAAAGGGCTCAGGCCGCCGCCGTCGCGTTGGACGTGGTTGTCGCCTTCTTCGGCCCCCAGGTTGAAGAATATGCAGTGGTGTACGCCGAGCCTGAAGCAATCCTCCACCATCGCAACGTCGATTCTGCTCGGGCAGGATTTGAAGTGGAAGCAGACTGCCAGCTTGCCCTCATGCTTGGCCTCGATCACGTCGTCGGCGGAGTCGATCAAGACGAACTTGTCGGCATGCTCTTCGAGCAGGGCGCGCTCCTGAGCGAGCATCGGTAGCGGGTCCTCGCGCCCGTCCCATTCGGACGACAGCGCCAGTGAGACCAGGTCGAAGCCGCTGTTGACGGCTCTGGAGAGCAGTTCGAGTTTGGCTGCGGTGGGGGCGGCGAGCTTCCAGACGGTCGTCATGTCCCAGACTAGGGCGTCGCGGTGCAGTGCCGCCGCTTCTTCCGATATGTTCCAGTCGTTCATCCTACAAACTCCTATGAGGGCCATCCTGGCGACACGCCGCTCATTCCAAATCCGATACTATCCGATCTGGGGCGAAAAACGGATCGTCATCGCGCATGGGAGGTATTCGCAAAGGACGTGTAGCGGACACTCGGACCTGTTGGACAAGTCGATCGATCGCAGCTAGTTGTTCGTTCCATGTCCAACATGCGCAGCCTTTGGCGTGGCGAGCTGTCTCTGAGCGACGCATTCTGGAACTGGGCTGCTTTCGGCGGGCTCGTCGTCAATGTTGTGTCCAGCGCGCTGTTTCTTTTGCTGGTAATGTCGGACTACCTGATCCTGGCGCTGATCGTCGGATACGCTTTCTCGATACCGTATAACTTCATGGTCTCCGTGGGCGTATGGCGTTCCGCGGACCGGTATTCAGGCGACCCGCGCTGGGCCGTTCTCGCGCGCATCGTAACCACGGTCGGTATGATTCTGTTGAGTGTCACTTGACGCCTTACTTACGCCTAGCCGCCGGCCTCCTTGCCCTCGCTGTTGGCCCAGGTCTCGATGGCGACCAGCTCGTCGGGGTTGCGGCGGAAGATCAGGCTTGAGTCGCGCATTTCGATGCGCCAGCCCTCTGGCGTGCGCACAAAGTTGGCCCTGAAATCCTGCAGCCGATGCGGCCCCTCGAATGGCAGCGGCCCGTCTTGGTCTTCAATGCGTGAGTCGGCGGTGTAGTAGACCGTGTTCATCCAACGTGCCTGCGCGTGATCCTGATCGACGACGTTGACCAAAGCATTGGTCTTGATGTGGCGGATTGTGCCGTCGGCGAGGCCGCCATAGAGCGCCTTCAGGATTGCCTCCCGCCCGCGCAGGACGACACCGAGCGACTGCCATTCGGCATCCTCGGTATAGCGCGCCGCCGCGGCTTTGTAATGGCGTTGGTCGACGTCGCAATAGTATTGGCTTAGGGCCCTCGATACATCCTGCTCGATCTCGCGTTCCTGGTCGCGGTCCACGACGATATCTCCTGACTGACTGTGATCTACTTGCGGGTCTTCCGCGTCTTCTTCGCCGGTTTACGTGAGGCTTCCCAGACCGGCTTGAAATCGTAGGTCGGGAAGAACTCGGTCTCGAACGCGCCCCAGGCACCCTGCTCGATGGCGAGGTTGACCTCGCGGAGCTTCGCCGGCGGCACCCTGAGCGTCACGACCTGACCGATGCCCATCATGACGTACCAGGACTCGACCCTGACTCCCTTGGGCGGGAAAATCTTCCGGAAGTTTGTCTCATCCAGCTTTTCGCCAATCTCCTGCAGGTTCATGTATTGCTGTTGCTTGAGGAAGATCGTCAGCAGGATGTAGTTGTCGGCCTTCTTGGGTCTGGACGCCATTCGGCTTCTCCCTTGAAACTGTTGATGCGAGCGGTGCGCTCTGAAGGTCAGCGTTGAAAGACGACCTGTGAGCCTCTGCGGGCGAAGCGCCAGCCGTCAGGCGTACGAACGAGCTCTGCGTGAAAATTGCTGAGTTTTTCCGGCCCTTCGAAAGGTAACGGACCGTCCGAGTCTGCAACTCCAACGTCGTGCGTTCCGTAAATGGTCGCGTACCAGTTGGCTTCGGCATGGTCCTCATCGACGGCGGTGACGATGGTATTGGTCTGGACATGGCGGACCGTTCCACCGGCCATGCCGTGGTCCATCGCTGCCAGGATGTTGTCGCGGCCCTGCAACTCCTTGTCGTCCATGTACCAGATCGCATCTGCGGCATAGAGGTTGGCTGCCTTGGCGAACTCGTTTCGGTCCGTGTGGAAATAGTAAAGGTGCAGGACTTCAAACACTTCCATCTCGATTGCGCGTTCCTGATCCCGGTCCATGGCGTTGCCTCCCCCAATTGCCTATGACGGTGCTGGACCATAGCGCAGAAGCTGCGGCCAATCGAGCCGCCAGCTGGCAACCGGGTCGAGGCGGGCTCCACAAACCAAGGCGACAGATATAAGCTAGTGGCTGAACCCCAATGGGAGGATCCGCATGCCGTCAAATCTCAGCCATGACGGGCCCGCATTCGCCGGCTTCCCGATCTGCGACGACGTTGCCGCGCTCGAGGCCGACGTCGCCGTGCTCGGCGTGCCCTATGTCAGCCCCTACCCAGGTCATTCGCGTTACAATTGCGCGAACGCGCCCGGGGCGATCCGGCGCGAATCCGAACGCTATGCCAAGGTCGAGCAATACGATTGGGACTTCGGCGGCGATTTGTTCGCAGGTCGCGACGTGCGCTGCGCCGACTGCGGCGACGCGATCCGCGGCGAGCGCGCGCGCGTG
>CAZCVU010000240.1:0-4877 GCA_964501745.1 uncultured Flavobacteriales bacterium
CGATGTTGGCATTTTCTGTCTGGTACGCAAAGAAGGGTTATGGGCGGGTTACCTCGATGCCGGCGTTTGGCGAAAAGGCGCTGGAGGCGGCCGTTAAACGCACCTGAGCGAAAACGCGTCGAAACCCTGGCAGGGTGGTTCAGAGGCTAGCTTGGCGCGCGGTCGCCTATTCGGTCGAAGACGGAGATTATCTGGCTCCCCTTTCAGGCAGTGCTGTCGCTTGGCTTCGCTGACTCAATGCGGCCTCGAGCGGCATCGGCTGGATCTTCTATGAGCCGCTGGTAGTGCGTCACCACACGCTGCGCAGCGTCATCCATGGCGCGTTTGAGGCCAACGAAGCTTCTCACCTTTGCCGTGCGGACGAGCACCCGGCGCAGGCCGCGAGGGGCAGCCTCAACGTCTGGGTTCTCAGCTAGGGTGAGTCGCAGCATAGCTTGGAGACGTTGCCACAAGGCCAAGGCCGATGAGAGTTCGTCGGTTGTCTGCTCCTCCAGATGGCCTGCCTCGGCCAATTGCTTCAAGGCATCATCGGTTCGCGCGGAAAGCACGCTCGAGTTAGTCGACGCGTGCCGCAACTGCAGGTATTGGGCGATGAATTCGAGGTCGACCAATCCGCCGCGCCGGTGCTTGATGTCCCAAAGCGAGGGTGCATTATGCTCCTTGTCGATCCTGTGGCGCATATCGGCAACGTCGATGACGAGGCGATCTGCATCGCGTTTGTCTGTAAGCGCCCGACAAATTGTCTGTTGCAACTGTTCTTTCAGTGAGTCAGGCGTTGCGATAATGCGGGCGCGAGTGAGCGCCATATGCTCCCAAGTCCAGGCCGACTCGTGGAGATAGCGGGCAAATCCCTCCAATGGCGCCGCAATCGGCCCCGCCGCGCCGGACGGCCGCAGCCGCATATCGACATCATAGAGTTGGCCCTCGGGTGTCAGCGTTGTAATGGCCGTGATGAACCGTTGGCTCAGTCGCGAGTAATACGTGCCGGGTGACAGCGGAGCTGGCCCGTCTGACAACTCGGCATCTGTGTCGTGGTCGTAGACAAAGACAAGGTCGAGGTCCGATTCGGCTGTGAGTTCCCGTCCGCCAAGCTTGCCAAGTGCAATGACGCCGAGACTTCCTCCCGGAACGCGGCCATGACGTTTCACAAATTCCGACTCCACGCCAAGCTTAAGGGCGAGCAATGCGGCATCTGCAAGACCGGCCATTGTTCGACCGGCATCCTCAGCACTACACCGGCCTCGCAATAATTGCACACCGATTTGAAATTCATGACCGCTGACCCAGCGTCGCGTGAAATCGAGCACGTCCTGAAAGTCACTCGCCTGTGCGAGCATTTCCTCGAGATCTGCTGCAAGCTCTCCTTCCGAGTCCAGCGGCTCGAAGAAATCGGATGAGAGTACAGAATCTAGCAGGATCGGCTGATGGCTCAGGCGGTTCGAGAGCCTTGGCGCGCTGCCCATGATCTCGGCTACCAAGTCGAGGAGGGCGGGGTTTGCGTAGAACAAGGAAAAAAGCTGGACGCCCGCTGGAAGACCAGCCAGAAATTCGTCGAACTTGGCGAGCGCGGCATCCGGGTTCGTTGTTCGAACGAGGGCAGTTAAGAGCCGAGGCATGAGCTCGGTCAGCAGTTCTCGAGCCCGGGCGCTACGCATCGCCCGATAGCGGCCGTGATGCCAGCCGCGGACGATAAACGAAATCGAGACGCCGTCCGCAAAGCCCATCTCTTCTAAGGTCGCAACCGTGTCGGGATCAGGCTCGCTGCCGGTAAAGACCAGTGATCCCTGACCGCCCAGATCCGGTGCGGCCTCGAACAGCTGCTCATAGTGGCCCTCGACGCGCCGAAGATGATGCAGCAGGTCGTTGAACATGCCTTCGCTGTCGTCGTAGCCCATGAATGCAGCAACGGCGGCGACCGCGTCGTCGCTTTTCGGGAGACTATGAGTCTGGCTGTCGTCGACCATCTGCAGACGATGTTCCAGTCGCCTCAGAAATTCGTATGCGGCGATCATGTCGGTCTCAGTCTCCGGCGATATCTGATCGAATGCTGCGAGTCGGCTCAGCGTCGTGCAGGTCTCTCTGTCGCGCAGTGCGGGAATGCGGCCACCCCAAATGAGCTGCTGTGTCTGTGCGAAGAACTCGATCTCCCGGATACCACCGCGGCCAACCTTTACGTTGTGCCCTTTGAGTTTGTCCCGCCTCACCGTCATACCGCCGCCGCCGCGGTGTGTTGTCATCTGGCGTTTGATTGAGTGGATGTCCTCGATTGCGGCAAAGTCGAGATGCCTGCGCCAGATGAACGGTCGAAGGGAATTGAGGAATGCCTCGCCCGCCTCACGGTCGCCGGCTATCGGTCGTGCCTTAATCAGCGCCGCCCGTTCCCAGTTTTGACCGACGCTTTCGTAATAGGTCTCGGCCGCCAGCGTTGACACCGCGATTGGGGTCGCGCCGGGGTCCGGCCGCAAACGCAGGTCAGTGCGAAACACGTAGCCATCGGAAGTGCGCTCCTCCATGATCCGCACGAGCTGCTGCGTAACCCGTACAAAGGTTTTGGCAAGCGTCTGCGGATCGGCAGATGCAATCTTCTCCGGATCGTAGAGCACGACCAAATCGATATCGCTCGAGTAGTTGAGTTCTCCGGCACCCAGTTTGCCCATGGCAAGGACGATATAGCCGGAACTGCGCTCTGGAGCCGATGCAACAGCTGGCAAAATATCGCCGGCTGCAGCAGCGATGCCCAACACATGTGTCGTCGCAAGCGAGAGCGCCAATTCGGCAAACTGACTCAATGAGGCCATCACGGTTTCCAGAGTCCACATTTCGGTCAAGTCGGCGACTGCGGTCGTCACCGCCACCCGACGTTTGGCGTGGCGCAGGATCGCCATCATCCGGCTTGTTTTCAGCTCTCCGCGCAGTTCCTGAGCAAGGTCTTCAATGAGACCTGCGAACGTCGCGTCCGGCCCATGCTCCAGAAGTGTGCAGGTGAACCCGATATCCCGTAGGACTGACTGCCCGAGGAACGGACTATTACCGAAAATGCACTCCAAGAGAGCGTGGCCTAGCTGATCCTCGACGATCCGGTCAGCGCGGGCTGAGATTTTCTCGTCTTCTTGCGCAGCTTTCCGCCAGCGCTCCATACCGGCTATAGCCCGCTGCCCGTCACCGCATAGCGGCAAGGCCCGGAGATCGAACGAAAAAGTCGGATCTGTCATAGGTCGGGCCGCCAAATGCTATAAAAACCGTACGATGGGTCTATGATGACAGGCATCTGAAAGGAACGTATTTCAATCGTGGTTCTCCGTACATCGCTTCTGTTGTTTGAGTTGCTAGCTGGTTTGCTCGGCGGCCTGATTATCCTGTTCGGTGCTGGCGCTTGGTTCCTGTCGAGCGGGCCCATCTCACTGACCTTTCTTACACCCCTTGTCGAGCGGGCGCTTGATAGCGCGGACGACTCCTACACCATTCGGGTCGAGGATACTGTTCTGACCTGGGCCGGTTGGCAGCGTGCAGTCGACATTCGTGCCAACAATGTAACGATTGAAGGCCAAGATGGCAGCATCGAAGCTACATTGCCTGAACTGTCGTTGGGCCTCTCGTTGCGTGCATTGGCTCGCGGTTCGGTAACGCCGACGAGCCTGGATATCTTCGCGCCTCGGGTATCGGTGATCCGCTCGCACGAAGGCAAGGTTGCGTTCGGGCTTGTGGCTGATGGCAGCGAGGATGGTGCCAGCCTCAACATGATCATCGAGCGCCTAATCGCGCAGTTGCTGGGACCGCCAGACATTGACCAGCCACTTAGCCAACTCAGGCGCATTAGCGTGCTTGGCGCCGACCTCACATTCGATGATCAAATACTTGGAGTCTCATGGCGTGCGCCTCAGGCGAATATCGCCCTCCAACGAAGCGCCGTTGGCCTTGGCGTCGACGCCGATCTGGCACTCGAGATCAACGGACAGCGTAGCCGCATAACCGGGGAGCTGAGTTATCAGCGACTTGGCAGGACAGTATCTCTTGCAATACGGTTCAGAGATCTAAATCCGGCTCTGATTGCCGGCGGCGCTCCACGCCTGGCATTGCTGTCTGCCGCAGATCTGCCGTTGAGCGGCTCATTAGGGATACAGATGCGCGCCGACGGTCAGGTGGGCTCGTTTGCGTTTGATCTTGACAGTTCCCGTGGCCGGCTGTCCGGCGAGGTCACGTTGACGAGCGATGGTGTCGGGTTGATCGGGACGACACGATTTCAAGATTTCGAGATTGCTGCATTCGCAGGAAGAATTGCGCGTTTAGCGCCGCTGCAGCCGATCAAAGCGCCGCTCAGCGGCCGCGCCGAGTTTGAGGCTACAACCGACGGACGGGTCAGCCGTCTTCAGTTTGATGTCGATACGGGCGCCGGCGAGCTGGAGCTCCCGGCGTTCTATCCCAAGCCTGTCGCCTTTGCGGGCGCGCAACTAAAGGGAAGCATGGTCGACGATATGGCGCGGCTGCGTATCGCCGATGCGACAATCGACCTCGGCGGCCCGATCGCGTCACTTCAGGCGTCGGCTACGCGACTCCGTGACGACGTTCATGTGCAGCTTGAAGGGACGCTGAGCGGCCTTCCGGTGCGGGCAATTGAAGGCTATTGGCCGGAGGGTTTGGCACCGCTGCCGCGAGAATGGGTAACCGCAAATATTGTCGGTGGCACGGTTTCTAAGGCCCGCTTGTCGATGACGGCGCGGCTCATTGGCGGTGCGATCGAAAAGGCTGATGTCGAATCAATCGGCGGCACGCTGCTCATCGATGGAACGAGTGTCAACTACCTCGATCCGCTTCCAATCTTCACCGATGTGGACGCCAGCGCCTCCTTTACCGCCGACAGATTCAATGTCGACGTATCG
>CAZCVU010000241.1:0-4870 GCA_964501745.1 uncultured Flavobacteriales bacterium
CCCAGGAAGTAGGCGTTCGCAAACCGCGCTACTTCTGCGTCATCAGCACCGCGGCTCCCCTGAGTTTGCCGTCGCGCAAGCGGCTCAGGGCCTCGTTAGCCTGAGCAAGCGGCATCTGCTCGACGGATGTCCGCACCGGAATTCGCGCTGCCAGCTCAAGAAACTCCTCTCCATCGCTTCGCGTCAGGTTGGCAACCGATACCAGCCGCCGTTCGCGCCACAGGATCGCGTAGGGAAAACTCGGGATGTCGCTCATATGGATACCAGCGCAAACCACGGTCCCTCCGGGAGTGACCGACTGCAGCGCTTGCGGAATCAGTGCGCCGACCGGGGCAAAGATGATGGCGGCGTCGAGTTCCTCGGGTGGCTGCTGATCGGAATCCCCTGCCCAGACAGCGCCTAGTTCGCGGGCAAACTGCTTTGCCTCCTCGTCGCCGGGGCGAACCATGGCGAAGACGCGCCGGCCCTGATAACGCGCAACCTGGGCGACGATATGGGCGGCGGCACCAAATCCGTAGATGCCTAGGCGCTCCGCCTCGCCCGCCATTCGCAACGCGCGGTAGCCGATCAGGCCGGCACAGAGCAGCGGTGCCGCCTCGGCGTCGCTGTAGCTGCCATGAATGGGAAAGCAATAACGCTGATCGGCGACGGTGTATTCGCTGTAGCCACCGTCGAGCGTATAGCCGGTAAAGCCTGCCCGCTCGCACAGGTTTTCGCGACCGTCGCGGCAAAAACGACATTCGCCGCAGGTCCAGCCAAGCCAAGGGATGCCGACGCGCTCGCCGGCGCGGAAATTCTCGACGTTCCGTCCCAACGCCACCACGCTACCCACGACCTCGTGCCCGGGCACCAACGGTAGCTTTGGCGCGTCCAGATCACCGTCGACGACGTGCAAATCGGTGCGGCAGACACCGCAGGCATGAACCTTGACGAGGATTTGCTCGTCGCCCGGATCGGGAATGGAAATCTGCCGTAGTTCAAGTTCGCCATGCGAACGGGCCATCACCATGGCGCGCATTTTGTCAGCCACCATGCCAAACTCGCTTTGTCGGTGTCGGCACCCTGATCTTCCGACAATCACGCCATCCCAGCCATTGATTCAAATCATCGTAGCCCGGTGGTCCGTTGTTGGAGTTTTGAGTTGGCGGGGTAAATGACAGCACGGTTGGCACAATCATGAGCACCGTGACAACCAGCCATGTACATGGCACCAGCACAACGCGGCTGCGAAGGCCGCATTGACCCTCGTCATCATCGACCCGGCCTATCGGCGTTGGTCCTGACCACCCGGGTCGCCAGACATCGACCTAGAGGCTCACCGAATCAACGCTTGCTGACACTGCACCAACCCCCGCGTTCCTTTAGCTGCCGGCAAAATTCCTGCGCCACCGACGGACTCGGCAAGGAGACGGCATAGAGCCGGAAATAGATCCCCTTGCCGGTCAATTCGACCCTTTGAATCTCCGGGTCCAGACCGTCAAACAGCGGGCTGTAGCGCCTTCGCAAAGCCAACCAGCCGCGTCTGGCGGCTTCGAGGTCGCGATAGAAAGCCAACCAGCCGCGTCTGGCGGCTTCGAGGTCGCGATAGGATGCGAGGTGGACAAGAACGTCGTGGTCCGCCGCCGGTCTCGCAGCAAGTGGTTTCAGGGGCGGTTTCGGCGCCGGGACTGTCGGCGTGGAGACTGCTGGCGCCGAGGCCGCCGGCAGCGAACCTGTCGTTGCAGCGGCCGGCGCCGGAATACTTGCGGCCCGTGCCTCAACCTGGCCCTGCCGCGACAACGATGCCGACTCCGGGCTCGGGCTCGCCTTTTCCAATCCGAAGGCTGGCAATTTCGCAATGTCGATCTTTTTGTTCAGCAACGGGTCCGGCAGCTTGGAAACGCTGACCGCCTGAGTTCCCTCCGCTGAAAAGTTTGGAGTCCGCGATGTCACCGAGGCGTCGACCGGCGGTGTTTGGCTCGCCGTTGTCGGCGGTGGCTGATAGTAGCCGCCACCTTTCTGCGCCGGCGAAACGAGCTCCGCCGATGCCAGTGTCGTATCGACCGAAGATACCGAGGTTTCCCCGTGTTCATATGCGATCAGGTTACGTGTAGCCGTCTTCTTGCCGTCCGACCCGATCGCCTCCATACGCGCATAATGGCCAATCTCCGGCACGTAGTAGAATGTGAGTTCGCGCGACCCCTGCCGTCCGCAGAGGACCCGGAAGCTATCGAATACACCGGCAGGCACGGTGATGTTTGCCTTTCCGACGACCTCGCAAGACCACTCGAATTCCCAGCCGAAAGGCGGCTTGTCCGTGCTGACGGTCGAACGGAATGACATCTTTGCGCCAACCTTGAGCGGAAACAAATCTCCACTGCGGTTGCTGATAATGCGTTGGCCGCTGCCGCGCCGGGTACTCTGCCAGGCGAAGGCCGGAAGCAATGGATTGGAACTGGTGACCTGCTCGTCCCCACTGGCACTGCGCCAATAGACGCGTTCGCCATGAACCGCCGTGACTTCCCAGGTTATCTCAGGATTATCGAAGCGATACCGGTCGCCGATACTGAAGATCGGACGCTGAGACTCGTCGGTCTTCTCCGCCGCCTGCGCGGTGTCCTTTTCGGGCCCACCGCCAAGCAATCCGGATACCGACTCACACCCTGCCAACGCCAGTAGCAAGAGGCAAAGCGCGCATTCGAAAACACGCTCCCTCACCCGAGCCTTTGCGCGATGATCCCGCCAGGCCTTCAACATGTCATTTATTAGTCTATGACGTCCCTGCGTGCCAGCAATCGCTGAGCCTAACCTACGGGTGGTGGTTGTCAAACGCGATCGGCGATTTTGGCCTAAGAACGGCTGATATCGGTGGCCTTTCCTGTGAAATAATTCGCATTAGGCTGGACCATAACAGCGGAAAGCGCGACAATCGCCCTGGCGGAGCGTTGCGAGTCGCTCTGCACGCCGCCACAGTGGTTGCACGAAACTGTCACGCAGCAGCCGCTGACCGGCGTAATTGGAACGGGAAGATCGATGGCCGAGACCGCAACATTGGCGCGAACCGATCAGACGGAGAGTGGCCCATCGATGCTCTCGCGCCTTCGTGCGGCATTGCCGAAACGTGGTCCAGGAGGCGGCGGACCATTGTGGAAGAAGCTGCTGCCGGGCCCAATCACCATCGGGATGGTGGTCCTGCTGCTGATCGCCGTCGGCGTCCGCATCGTCAATCCAGCCTGGGTGGAAGTCCTCCGCGTCAAGACCTTCGACCTTTACCAGGTTATCAAGCCGCGGCAGCCGATAGCAGCGCAAATCGGCGTAGCCATAGTCGATATCGACGAGCGCAGCCTGTCGTCAGTTGGGCAGTGGCCGTGGTCACGCGCCACCATCGGCGACCTGATCACCCAGATCGGCAAAGCAGGCGGCCTGGTGGTCGGCTTCGACGCCATCTTCCCGGAGTATGACCGCACCTCTCCACCCATCGTGGCCGACTCGCTGCGCGGCGTCGATGCGGGAACCGTACAAGCACTCAAAAGCCTGCCGCGCAACGAAGACGTCATGGTCAAGGCGATGCAACAAGTGCGCGTCGTCGCTGGTCAGGCGGGCCAGCATGACGCACTGCCAGCCGACCGGTTACCGCCCAGCAACAAGACGTCAGTAAAGGGTGCACTTGGCGGAGATGCCGCACCCTTCCTGTTCAGATATAAAAGCATGCTGGGCAACGTCCCCGAAATCGAGGCAGCCGCGAGTGGACACGGGTTCTTTTCCGTGGCGCCCGAAATCGATGGCATCGTCCGTCGCGTACCGCTGGTGGCGATGATCGGCGAGGAAAAGTCACCGCGGCCAGCGCTGACAGTCGAAATGCTGCGTGCCGCCTTTGGCGGTAACGGGGTTTTCACGAAGCGCGACGCTGCTGGCATGGTCAGCGTCATGCTGCAGCTGCCTCGTGGGCAGCGATTCGAGATTCCGACCGATGGCGAAGGCCGGATCTTTGTTCATTTCGCCAAACCCGATGTCTTCAACACACCGGATAATTCAGGCCGGCTCTACGTCTCTGCGGGCGATGTGCTACGCGGCACCATCGAGCCGAACAAGCTCAAGAATAAGCTGGTTGTGGTCGGCATTTCGGCGACCGGCCTCAAGGATATTCATGCGACACCGATCGAGCCACGGCTGCCGGGAGTCGAAGTGCACGCCAACATTCTGGAGACCATCATCGCGGCCAATGCGTTGGAGACCAGGGCCAAGCAGGTAGCGGTTGCGCAGATCAAGTCGGATGCCGAAGCCGAGGGCAGGACTCTCAGTCAGCAAGAGCTGTTCGCTGAAGCGCGACCCGTTCTGGCCAATATCAAGCAGAGCCAGTTCTATCTGCGCTACCCCAATTTTTCCAACGCCGCCGAACTGGCGATCATGCTGCTGGCCGGCATCGCCATGATAATCTTCGTGCCACGTGTCGGCCCGATTTGGACCCTGGCCGGACTGGTGACGGCGACTGGGGGTCTCGGTTGGTTTGCCTGGTACCTCTATTCGGAGAAGCTCATTCTAGTGGACGTCACCTACCCCGGCGCCGTAACATTCACGATTTATGCGGTCCTGACCTTTACGAATTACACCCGCGAGGCGGCAGAGAAGAGGAAAGTACGTGGCGCCTTCGGTATGTATCTGTCGCCCGATCTAGTCAATCAGTTGGCCGAGAATCCCGATCAATTGAAACTTGGCGGCGAAACCAAGCAGATGACATTTCTGTTTTGCGACGTTCGCGGCTTTACCTCGATTTCCGAGACCTTCAAAGCCAACCCGATGGGATTGACGCAGCTTGTCAACAGGTTGTTGACGCCTTTGACGGAGGCGATCCTCAATCGCAACGGAACGATCGATAAATACATGGGCGACT
>CAZCVU010000242.1:0-4837 GCA_964501745.1 uncultured Flavobacteriales bacterium
GCGATCGAGGATTTCATTAGGCAACGTCTTTCTCAGACCGCAGGCTTTCTGCGATCAGCACGTGTTTGTTTGCCTCGAGATAGTCGAGTGCTGCCCGGTAAACCGCAGCGCCGAAGCCCTGTACAAAAGAGGCGCCTGAGGAGAGTTGAGAACAGTCGCACTCGCCGATCCGTTCCAGCGCTTCTCGATACCAGGAGATACGCTCCTCGATCAGCTGATCGACATGCCGTGCCGGCAGCTGATCGCCGAAGAACAGCGTAAATAGGAAGGCGGAGCGGAATTTGTCGGGCGTCGGCCGTTTTAGTAAGGCGTCAAGCAGCGCCATGCGACCTGCGGCGGTGATTTGATAGACTTTCTTGTCGGGCCGATTAGCTTGTTCCTGCGCTTTGCACGAAACCAACCCGTCGTCGCTCAGCTTGCTTAAGGCCGGATAGATCGAACCGTAGCCGGCGTCAACGAAATGACTAAATGCTCCTTCCTCCTTGAGCATTTTGCGGATTTCGTAGCCGGTTGCTTCACCTTGCGCACTGAGCACGCCAAGACAGAGCGTCTTTACATTCATGTTAGGGCCCCCAAATGGCCTCACCATTCACATGGTAGCTGATACTATAATATCAATACGAAATATATCGATACGATATAAAAAAGTGATCGTCGTCACAATAGGCGTGCGTGGTGGCGAGCCATGTTGAATGCCCCGGCCGTAACGACACAGTGATTGACGTTCGCGGTAATTCGTCGGATGACACGCCGTCTAGACGACGTCAGATGTGTCTGAGCTCAGTTCAGGCGGCTGTTTCGCCAACGGCTGTTCGGACATGCACCGTGAGGCGGTAGACGTCACCGTTGCGGTAGGGTTCCAGATGTTCGCGAATCTGTGCATCGAGCCGGGCGCAGGTCGCTGTGTCGGCCGCCTCGATCAGGGAACCGTAGCCCATCCGTAGCTGGTTGGCCCAGAATGCCGGCCCCACCGGCGCCTCGCGGATGATCGGCGTGCCGTTTTCCAGCACATTGACGAAACCAGCGGCTTCCAACCTGCCTGCGAGCGTTCCGGGTGTGCCGAACCGGAAGACCATGCTGTCGGTCCAAGTTTCGCCCGCGTTCAGGACCTCTGCCGTCGCCTGGCGGAGCACCGAAAACATGGTCGTGTCGCCGTCCGGTCCCCAGAACATGAAGGCGGTGCGGCCGCCTAGCAGCAGCACGCGTCGGATCTCGGCAAGCGTCGCGTCGGTGTCCGGTGCGAACATGATCCCCATGCGGCAGGTCACCCGGTCGAAACTCCGGTCGGCGAACGGCAACATCTGCATATCGGCGGCTGCCAGCTTGAAGTTCGTACGGTCCATGGCGGTGCCGCGTGCCCGCAGGCCGGCGAGCATGCCAGGAGCCAGATCGCTGGCAACAACCAGTCCATTGGGACCGACGATTGAGGCCGCGCTCAGGGTGGGTTCGCCCGGCCCAGCCGCGAGGTCGAGTAACCGGTGGCCAGCACGCAGGTCTACAGCCTCCAGGAACGGCTGGTTGTAGGCGTCGGCAACATCGATGTTGGGCTCCGCGCTGCCGACCCAGAACGCGGCGCGCTCTGACCAAAGGCGCATGTTCTTTTCGTGAGCCGTGCCTGAGCTGTCATTCATCGGCAGATTTCTCGCGATCTATAGACTATCGGCGAGCGCCGAAACCAGACGATCGATGTCGTCGTTATTGACGTGGAGATGCGGCGCAATACGCAGCGAATCACCGCGCACGCTGAGATAGATCTGCTTGTCCGCCAGGCGTTGCTCCAGCTCATCGATCTGGCTCCGGTCAGCTCCGGCAGCGAGACGCAGGCCAGTCATGTGTCCGGCCCGATGCTTCGCGTTCGGCGCGACCAGCCCAAGGTTATCTGTGCGCTCAATGATGGTCTCGGTGATGCGGCGCAGGCTGGCATTGATTTCGGCGACCTCCCAGGCGTGCATTTGTTCGAGCGCTTTGATGGCCATCGGCATGGAGATGAAGTTCGCGGTTTCGCCCATGTTGAAGCGACCGGCACCCGGCTGCCAGCCTTCCGGGTAGTCCATATGCCCGTCTCGCCAATCGACTCCCCAACCCTCCAGCATGCCGTCGCGCCAGGAATGTTCGAGCGGCACGCCGTCCTGGCGTTGCGGCGCCACGTAAAGAAAGCCGATGGTGTAGGGGCAAAGCAGCCACTTGTAGCCCGAGACAATCAGGAAATCGGGACGAATCTCGGCGACGTCGAACGGTAAGGCGCCGACCGACTGGGTGGCGTCGACGACGAGCGCCGCACCGACCTCGCGGCAACGCCGGCCGACCGCAGCGAGGTCGATCAATGTGCCGTCGGTCCAAAAGCAATGGGGCAGGGCAACAATCGCCGTGCGCTCATCGATGGCCTCGAGAATACCAGCCGTCAAATCGTCATCCTCGGGGCGCACCACGAATATCAGCTCGGCACCCTCGCGTGCGCGCTTCTGGATCCACGGCAACACATTGTTCGGATATTGATCCTCCAGCAGGACGATAGTTTGGCCGGGCTTGACCGGCAGGTTCGCCGCTGCGGTGGCGATCCCATAGCTGGCCGCCGGAATGATGGCGATGTCTTGCGCCGCCGCGCCGATCAGCCCGGCAAAAAGCGCCCGGGCCTGGTCTGGTTCGCCGATTCGCTCGGCGCTGCCCACGTGCCATGGTTGCGCCTTTCTTGTCACGCTGACCAAGCCGGCGTCGCGAGAACTCTTGAGAATGGGCGCAAGCGCCGCACAGTTGAAGAAGGCGACGTCCTCGGGCATCTCGAAAAGGTGCCGCTGGCAAGGGATCATTGGCGGGTTCCGCTCGGTCTAGAGAACGTCGGCTAGCGCTGTAACCAGCCGATCGATATCCGTGTCGTTGACGTGCAGATGCGGCGCAATGCGCAACGAGTCACCGCGCACGCTAAGATAGACCTGCTTCTCAGCTAGGCGCTGCTCCATGTCTGTGATATCGCTTCGGGCAGCACCGGGAGCGAGACGCAAGCCGGTAAAGTGTCCGGCCCGCATGTCCGCGGCGGGTGCGACGAGCCCGAGGTTGCTGGTGCGCTCGATGATGGTCTCGGTGATGCGTCGCAGGCTTGCGTTGGTTTCGCTGACCTCCCAGGCTTGCAGTTGTTCAAGCGCCAGGATCGCCATCGGCAGGGAGATCAGGTTGGCGTTTTCGCCCATGTTGAAGCGGCCGGCACTAGGCCGCCAGCCTTCCGGATAGTGCAAATGCCCGTCACGCCAATCGGGTCCCCCCTCCTTTTGTATGTGGTCCCGCCAGGAACTCTCGAGCGGCAGGCCGTCCTGACGCTCCGGCGCAACATAGAGGAAGCCGATGGTGTAGGGGCAGAGCAGCCACTTGTAGCCGGAGACGACGAGGAAATCGGGGCGAATCTCGGCTACATCGAACGGCAGGGCGCCAACCGACTGTGTCGCGTCGACAACCAGCGCCGCACCGACTTCACGGCAGCGCTGGCCAACGGCAGTTAGGTCGATCAGCGTCCCGTCGGTCCAGAAGCAATGCGGCACGGCGGCGACTGCCGTGCGCTCATCGATGGCTGCGAGAATGCTGGAAGTCAGATCGTCGCCCTCGGCGCGCGCTGCGAACACCAGCTCGGCGCCATCGCGTTCCGCCTTCTCGATCCATGGCAGCACGTTGTTCGGGTACTGATCCTCGAGGACGACGATCCGCTGGCCGGCCGTGACGGATAGGTTCGCGGCAGCGGTGGCGATCCCGTAACTAGTCGCTGGAACGATAGCGATGTCCTGCGCCAGTGCGCCGACTAGTTTGGCGAAAAGCGCTCGGGCCCGCTCCGGTTCCTCCTCGAACTCAAAGCTACCTAGCTGCCAGGGATGCGCCTTCTTGGCCGCGCCGACGATGCCGGCGTCGCGCGAAGTCTTGAGAATTGGCGAAAACGAAGCACAGTTGAAATAAGCGATGTCGTCTGGAACGTCGAACAGCTCGCGTTGGCAGGAAATCATAGTCGGGTTGTTCCCTTAATTGAAGCTGTCGGGTCGCGTTGGCTGGCTGCCCATCTAAAACACAGTCTTAACGGATCTGTATTGGTAGGCACTCGCCCTTACGTGGGGTGAATCAGCGACTGAATTTGTAATGTAATAGAGTTACGAGGAATGATCTCTAATTCTTGAGCGCCAACTGCATTTGAAATGGGCAATTCCGTGAATTACTAAGCAATTGGTGGCAGCTGTTTCGGCGTAGCAATTCTTGCAAGTTTCCTATATGCCGACTTGGCTCGTTTCAACCTACCGTTAGCTGCTTTGTCGGGCTTACGTAGGGCGGTTTCCTTCCAAGGGTCCTTCTTCCTATTCTGGCCGACGATCTCTTCCTCGGAATATAAGAACGCGGCGGTTGCTGCCAACTCCAACTCTATAGCGCCGATACCGGCTGCTGCGGCAACAAATTCGGCGCGCTTAACACAGGACTGCTCTTCAGGATGCGTTTCGGGATCGACGCGATATGTAGAATACCACCCACCCCAATCAGTCTCTCGTTCTTCCTCCTGCACGATTTGGAGACCTGCAGCAATCTCCATAGCCGCTGCCAACTCTTCGCTGTATGGACCATAGTGCCGGTATTCAAACTGAAAGTCGTCGGCGAATCCGGCAAGTTGAGCTAGATAGGTGACTTTCTGTAGGCGCGTCCGACCGATCAGTCGACCGCCAGCATCGCGCACGATTGCAGCGGCCTTTTTGTGAAGATCATATTCAGCCATCTTACGATCCTTGTCGCTATGTTCCTATTATGTTCTCTAGCACGGATTGTCCGTCATCAAAACATTTGGGACATCAGAGCCTATTTCTTAACGGAGGATCTG
>CAZCVU010000243.1:0-4823 GCA_964501745.1 uncultured Flavobacteriales bacterium
CCAGCCGTGCGAGTTCAGCTTTCGCTTGCCGCTCCGTCAACTCTGAGACGTCAACCGGAGGCGAACCCTTTCTGGATGTCATGCTCCGTCACCCACGATCAAGCGGTCGGCAGCCGCGCGCGCCTCCGAAGTAATCCGCGCACCCGAGAGCATGCGGGCAACCTCCTCGCGGCGGTCCTTGTCACCAAGCCGATCGACGCCGGTGATTGCCTCATTGCCCAGTGCTGTTTTTTCGACGCGCAAATGATCCGTGCCGCGGGCAGCGACCTGCGGCGAATGTGTAACAACCAAGACCTGCGTGCGCTCAGCAAGACGTGCGAGTCGCTCACCGACAGCGTTCGCCGTCGCGCCGCCAATCGCACTATCGACCTCGTCAAAGATAAGCGTCGGCACCTGTTCGACCTCGATCAGGGTGAGCTTAAGTGCCAACATCAAACGCGATAACTCGCCGCCTGAAGCGATCTTCGAGAGTGGGCCAGCCGGCATCCCCGGGTTTGTCGCCACGAGGAACTCAATGCGATCGACCCCCCTTTCATTCCAGCGCTGGTCCTCCAACGGGCTCGTCGACACCGCCAAGCGGGTTTTTTCCAGCTTGAGTGCAGGAAATTCGTTCGACACGGCTGCTTCGAGTCGTGCCGCCGCACACGCGCGCTGTTCGCTCAAAGTGGCTGCTTTGTCGACAAAGTCGGTGCGCGCCGACTGTGCTGCTTCCTCAAGCTGTGTCAATCTGTCCGATTGAGTCTCGATTAAACCAAGGCGCTGGCGGAGGCATTCAGTCAAGGCCGCCAATTCTTCCGTTTCGACATTGTGCTTGCGCGCTGCATCGCGCAGTGCTTGCAAACGGTCTTCCACCTCATCCAAGTGACTGCCGCCATGTTCGATGGTATCCGCCGCCGCGCGTAGTTCGCGCAACGCATCCTCAATGTTGGCGATTGCTCCGTCCAGCGCGGCAATTGTACTAACTAGTTGTCCGCCCGATTTATCGGCAACGCGGCTGAGCAGGCGTCGGGCCGCTGACAGCGATTCCTCCGCGCCGCTGGCACCTGCGAGTACGGACAAGGCGCCATTCACTGCCTCGACGAGCTGTTCAGCATGCATCAGGACCATGCGCGTATTTGCCAGACGCTCCTCCTCGCCGCTTTCAGGCGCAAGTTGATCGAGCTCGTCGACGGCATGGTGGAGAAACTCCTCGTCTGCTTGTGCCTGCGCGGCCTGCTCCGCCGCGCTCACAACAGCCTCAGTAGCCGTGCGCCACGCGTGGAACGCTGTAGCAACGCCATTTCTGGTGCCGCTGCATCCGCCATATGCGTCGAGCAGATCGCAGTGAGTCGCGATATCGGAAAGGCGGTGTTGCTCAAACTGACCCTGCATTTCCACCAGCTGGTCGCCAATGCGGCGCAACAACCCGACGCTCGCAGGCTGGTCGTTGACGAATGCACGACTACGCCCATCTGAGTTCAGCACGCGACGTAGCAGAAGCGGCGAGTCCGCCTCGAGTCCATGCTCGGCGAGTACCGTTCGCAGTGAGCTGTCGACTGGCTCGAATTCGGCCGTTACGACGGCGCGTTCCGCGCCGTGGCGGACCAATGTACTGTCACTACGCGCGCCCAGGGCCAGACCCAAAGAGTCGAGCAGTATTGATTTGCCGGCGCCGGTCTCGCCGGTCAGGACGCATAAGCCGCCAGAGAATGTGAGATCCAACTGGTCGATAAGTACGACATTGCGGATCGACAGAGCCGTCAGCATCGCGTTGTCAGAATACCCAGTTCCAGACACGACTAAGCCACGAGCCTTTCTTGACTTCCGGCTTCAGATCGTGCCCCATCAGCAGCGCGTAACTGTCCCTGTACCACTCGCTGCCCGGATAGTTGTGCCCCAGCACGGCTGCTGCGGTTTGGGCTTCGTCGGTAACGCCCAACGCGAGGTAGGCTTCGGTGAGCCGATGCAAGGCTTCGGGAACGTGGGTCGTTGTCTGATACCGCTCGATGACCTCACGGAATCGATTGATTGCCGCCAGTTGATGGCCCTGTTTCAGGTAGTACCGGCCGATCTCCATGCCTTTGCCTGCCAGATGATCGCGCGTCAGATCGATCTTCAACCTGCCGTCCCGCGCGTAAGTGGTGTCGGGAAAGCGGCGGACCACGTCCTGAAGCGACCGCAACGCCAACTCCGTCATCTTCTGGTCGCGGCCGATGTCGGATATCTGTTCGTAGTAAGAAAGCGCCTTCAAGTAATAGGCGTAGGCAATGTCACGATTTCCCGGATGAAGTTCGATGAAGCGGTCAAGGGCAATTATGGCTTCGTCGTAGGCATCTCTTTGATAGCTGGCATAGGCTGACATCAGCTGGGCTTTGGTTGCCCATGCGGAGTAGGGGTGCTGGCGTTCGACTTCATCAAACAGACGGGTAGCGGTAATGTACCGGCCCGTCTCCATGGCATCCATTCCGTTGTTGTAAAGTGTCTCCACCGGCTGCTCAATATACTCGGGCTCCGAGCTGTTGGTGCAGGCGGCCAGAACCGCAACAAGCACAAATACCACCGTCCTACCGGCAATTCGGGAAGCGCGTCGCAACGGCGCTAAAAGAGCTGGACGACGCGGTATTTCGCGCCGATGGCAACCGGTTGCGCTACGGATCCGGAACATGCGTGAAATATACATGGCGTCGGTCGCAGACCCAAGCGCTGCGACGCCAAAACCGAGCATCGGGACTTTCGGATGTGGGTGCCGCTAGGCGAGCGCGGCGAGCGGTAGCTCCTGCCAGTCGGCTTGACCGGCATGCGCCGCCGCTGCGGCTTGTGCCTCAAGCTCGTCCATCGCAACCAGTCTCCATGCGCTGCGATCGGCAACAAGCGTCCGCAACAGCTGGTTGTTGATCGAGTGCCCTGTCCGGTGCCCACTAAAACGGCCTTGCAGCGGACCACCCAAGAGGTAAAGGTCGCCTATGCAGTCAAGGGCCTTGTGACGCACGAACTCGTCCGCATAGCGCAATCCGTCTTCATTCATAATGCCGTCGGCACTGACGACGACGGCATTGTCGAGCGAGCCACCTTGAACAAAACCTGCAGTCCGCAGCGTCTCTACCTCTTGCAAAAACCCAAATGTCCGTGCGCGGCAGATTTGTGACTTGAACGAGGCGGCAGACAAATCAAAAGTCAATTCCTGCTGACCAATCGAGGGGTGGCTAAAATCGATGCCCAGGTTGATCGAGAAACCACTCCACGGCTCGAGCGAAACATCGGCGTCGCCATCCTTCATGTCGACGCGGCGCAGGATTTCGATAGCGCGGCGCGGCGCGGCCTGCTCAACGACGCCCGCGCATTCGATGAGGAAGACAAATGGCTCGGCGCTGCCGTCCATAATTGGAACTTCAGGTCCATTGAGTTCGACGACCGCGTTATCGATTTCGCAACCTGCCAGCGCCGCCATCAGATGTTCCACCGTCCCTACGGAGACATCGTCCTGGTTGACCAGCGTGGTGCAGAGCCGCGTGTCGCCCACATTGTCAAATCGCGCAGCGATATCGCCGCTGCCGCCGCGAACGTCGGTGCGCCGGAACACGATGCCGCTATCTGCATCCGCGGCATGCATCGACATTGTCAGTTTTCGGCCAGTGTGCAGACCAACCCCGCTGCAATGAATCGTATTCTTAAGCGTGTGTTGGCGGAATGGTGCCTTTGGTCCTGCCGTCTGCTCCATGGATCGGAGTCTTCCCCTATGTTCTTGCTGATCGCGTCCAATCAGTTTGCTCCCTTGCTGGGAGCTGTCAGAGTCATGGCTGACGGCAAAGCCCTACCAACACCACCTGATAACTACAAATCACTCTTTGTTACCGATTGTTACGTGGCCATACTCGGTGATTTGGCCACGTAACATATTGAGGTAGCGGTATTTTTTGGTCCGTCAATTTGCCTGACGACGAAGGAATGCAGGAATTTCCAACATCTCTTCCTCGGCCGGCGAGGTGGGCTCGCGTTTTGCGTCTTCGAGTCCCTTGAGCGCGGGCTGACTGGTTGGCGCTCCAGCCGGCTCTTGCGAGGAGACAATTCGTGGCATTGGATCGTGTGACTGGGTTGCCACGTCTTGCTCAGGCGTCGTCGCGACCGCCTGGTTCGCGCTTGGAGCGGAAGAATTGGCGGCCTCGTCTTCGGCAGCAGGCTGAGTCCCAGCGCGGCTTCGACCGGCGCCTGTCATCCGTTCGAACAGTGTCAAACCTCGACGACGCTTAGGCTGTGAGTCCGGGTTTGCATTCTCGATCGCCGCCGCCGCGAACGGCTCCGCCTGCCGGCCTCCTGCTCCGGGTTCACCCGCCACCAACGGGCGCGGTGGAATGAAGGGCTCCCGGGCGTCTACGGAATTGGAAGGTTCCCCAGACGATTGCGTCGAGGTGTCTGGTTGAGCAACCTCTTCCCTCGCGTCTTCGGTTGAAGGAGCGTCCTCTGCGACACTATCGCTTGATGTCAGCTCAGACTGATCTTGGTCTGCATCATCGGACTCGGATTGTGACGTTGATCCGTCATCGTTCGACTCCGCGACATCGGACTCCGCGTCGGCGGCAGTTGGCGGCGTCAGTTCCCGATCGGTCGTTCGTGCGGCATCGGGCTCAATGCCACTTTGCGGCAGAGGTATTGCCGAGGGAATTGGCCCGGCAAGTCCAAGTGGCTCTGACCGGGGCAATTCGGACTCGTCGACGTCGATTCCCGTCGCCACCATGGAAACACGCATTTTACCACTCAGCGATTCATCAAATGTCGAGCCGAAGATAATGAGAGCGTCGGCGTAGACCTCCTCGCGAATTCGGTTTGCCGCCTCATCAACCTCGAAC
>CAZCVU010000244.1:0-4822 GCA_964501745.1 uncultured Flavobacteriales bacterium
AATCCGGACGGCAAGGCAGATAACGCTGCGGGCGCCACGCAGGAGATCCTGCGGCTTGCGTCCCTCAGGCGCTCCCGAGAAACGCTCGACAGGCGCGACGCCGATCAGGTCGATCCCCGACTCCCGCGCGAGTTGTACGAGTTCTTCCTTGAGGTCTTCCATTTCCTTGAGATCTTCCATTCGCTCCAGGCTCCTCCGGCTCCGCAAAGCTGTCATCTGTTCGACGCTCGCATTGGGCCACGCGCAAATCTCGCAGCGGACGCCGCCGTAAACCAGCGCCCTTCGATCATCAGAGTCCTAGTCGATCTTCGGCTTCCGGCCGCGCGGCTCGCATTGATTTGCGTCAACGCGACAAGTGACGCGCGTGGCCGGTTTGAAGTTCGGACGGCCCTGAGGACTCGACGGACGGAAAGGTCGTTGCTCGGTGATTTGGCGGTTTGACAGTGGATGTCACTGCCGCATTGCGACCTGCTGCTAGGAGACAAGCGAACGTGGCCGCCGAAACATGGATCCGATCAGGCGCAATGCTAATGGGCAGATATCACTGAAGACGCTGGTGTCCCCAACGGGATTTGAACCCGTGTTGCCACCTTGAAAGAGTGGAGTCCTAGGCCTCTAGACGATGGGGACGGCGCAGCCCTGAGATTTAGTGGCCACGGGGAATGAGGTCAAGGGCCGCGTCCGACGGGCAGAATGCGCCCTAATTTGCAGATACCTTGCACGCATACGGCCCGTGCAACAAAGGCAATTCACACCTGCGACGGTGCCTCGGCAAGACTTGCCGCAGCCCGTCAGTTCTTGCCCGCAGCGCGGATCACGCCGCGGCTTCTATGACATAACATGCTGTTTTATCAAGATTAATGCGCTTCCGCCGGCTGGCATTGCTCTTGCAGCCTGTACCGCAAGAAACAACGCCCCAGCGTCCAGCGGTCAAGGGGCGAAAAAGGAAGAAACTGGCGCCAACGCATGACTTATTTCAGTATCTTCGCCCCGAGTTCGTCTGCACTGCGCGGTCACGCACTGGCTCTCAATTCGATTGCCGACAGCGTCGTCAACCAGACGACCGCCGGCTACAAACAAACTGAAACGCGCTTTATCTCGCAGATCAACACGCGCTCCGACTCGGTCTATCCAAGCTTCGGCGGCCTGCGCCCGACAGTACAGAGCTTCATCGACAAGCAGGGCACAGTCCTGGTCACGTCACGCGACCTCGATGTCGGCATCGCCGGCCGCGGCTTCTTCGTCGTCAATTCGCAATTCGACCAAAGCGGTGAAACGCTGCTGACCCGCTCGGGTTCGATCCAGAAGATCGCATACGACAATGGCGGCTCCAATGAAGCCTACCTGGCCGATGTCAACGGCAATTTCATGCTCGGTTGGCCGTCGGACGGCGCCGGCGGTTTCACGATTGGCACCGACGCAAGTTCGCTGCAGCCGATGCGGGTCGATGCCAATGCGTTTCCCACCAATGCGGTTGCCACGACAACAGTCACATTCTCGCACAACCTGCCGGCCGGAGCGGCTTCCGGCGACTCCTTCAACACCGGCGTGTCGGTGTTCGACCAGAATGGTGTTGGTAAGCAAATCAATCTCGTCTTTACCCGGCAGCCAACCGTCAACGAGTGGCAGCTTACCTTCACTTCGCCGGACGGCACCGTCACCGGCGGCAGCCCGGTTACCGTGACCTTCGATTCCAATGGCGACGTCGTCGCACCGACGACGACCAGCGTCGACCTCACCTGGACCGATACTACGGCTGGCACGAGTTCAGTCGCATTTGACCTTACCAATACAAAGAGCTTTGGCGGCAACTTCACGCCGTTCAACATCGTCACCGATGGTGCCGCCGACGGATTTCTGACCTCGCTCAATATCGAAAACGACGGACGCGTACTTGGTAACTTTTCCAACGGTATCAGCAAAGCCCTATACAAACTGCCGCTCGGCATCGTGCGCGGCCCGGACCATTTGGAGCCACGCAACGGCACCCTGTTCGCGATTACCGCAGACAGCGGTCCGCTCGAACTCAGGGAAGCCGACCAGACGGGCCTCGCGAATTTTGTCGCCTCGGCTCTGGAAAGCTCGACGGTCGATCTTGGCGCCGAGTTTTCAAAACTTATCGTGACCCAGCGCGCCTACAGCACCGCAGCAACCGCCATGCGCACCGTCGATGAGATGGTGAAAACGGCGACCGACCTGATCTAGCGTACGGTAGCCGCGTCCTCGACGATAAACTGCGCACTCTCACGGCCTTGCCAGCGATCGATCCGGACATGGCCCGCAATGTGGAGTGGCGTACCGCGCGCCAGTAGCGCCTGACCCAGCGGCTCCTCCAGGCAACGGAACGCAATCGCTTTAAGGCTTCCGCCCCCTTCGCCGCTGACAATGCAACGGACATGATCAGCGCCCACGACGTCGGACTTCACGACCCGGGCTGCCGGCAGAACGAACCGAGGCTCGGCATTGCCGGACCCAAACGGCGCAATGCGCGAAAGTGTAAGCGCGAACTCCGCGGTCGCCGCCACCGGCTGGATTGCCCCATCGACACCGAGCCGCGCGACAATGCCGCCCGGACCAGCCGCCTGATTGATCCGTTCGGCGAGAAAGCTGCGAAATTCGCTTTCACGCGCCGGCTCCACCACGAAGCCAGCCGCCATCGCGTGTCCACCGCCGTTCACCAATAAGCCTGCCTGGCGTGCCGCGATAACGGTGGCGCCAAGATCTATGCCCGAGACCGACCTGCCGGAGCCTTTACCCAATCCGCCGTCCTGCGCGACAACGCAGGCTGGACGGTCGTAGCGCTCTTTGAGACGACCGGCAACGATGCCGATCACGCCGACATGCCAGCCCTCGCTGGATACGAAGACAAGCCCGTCCCCGGCGCCGCCCGCCTCGGCTTGCTCGATGGCCTCGGCGAGGCAACGCGCTTCGATATCCTGGCGTTCACGGTTGAGTGCGTCGAGGTGTTTAGCGAGTTCAGACGCGTGGCTTGCATCCTCGGTCGATAGCAGGTCTGCGCCAAGCGACGACTCGCCGACCCGTCCACCGGCGTTGATCCTGGGACCCAATACGAAACCCAGATGGTAGGCCTCTGGAGCTTCGGCAACACCGGCAACATCAGAGAGCGCCGCCAGACCGATATTACCGCGGCGTGCCATCACCTTGATACCCTGCGTCACCAAAGCGCGGTTGATGCCAATCAGAGGCACGACGTCGCAGACCGTGCCGAGGGCAACCAGGTCAAGCCAGCGGAGCAGGTCCGGGGCCGGCCGATCGCTATACCAGCCGGTCTCGCGCAACCTGGCATTGACGGCAACGGCAAGCAGGAATGCCACACCGACGGCGGCCATGTGGCCGTGTATCGAGGGATCGTCGAGACGGTTGGGATTGATGACGGCAACAGCCGTCGGCAGATGCGGTTCGGCCACATGGTGATCGATGACAATAACATCGTGCCCGGCCTCGGCCGCGGCCGCCAGCGGCTCGAACGCCGTGGTCCCGCAGTCGACGGTAACGATCACGCTTGCGCCACCTGCGCCCAATGCAAGCAACGCCGGGGTGTTTGGGCCATACCCTTCCTTTTGCCGGTCGGGTACGTAGATCTCGACGCGCCCGCCCACCGATTCAAAGAACCGCTTCAGCAAGGCCGCCGACGTCGCCCCATCGACGTCATAGTCGCCAAAGATCGCGATCGTTTCGCCGTTGGTTACTGCCGCAACCAAGCGATCGACCGCACCGGCCATGTCCTTAAGCGTGAAGGGATCCGGCATCTGGTCCCGGATTCGTGGGTCGAGAAATCCTTCCGCAGTCTCGAGATCGAGACCGCGGGCGACCAGGAGCTGACCTATGACATCGGGTAACCCGAGACGCTGCGACAGTGCCAGACCCAAACGGTCATCGCCCGGACGGCGCACCCATAGTCTGCCTTTGAGCGACCGTTTGACACCGAGAAATGCCTCCGTCTCGTTGCTCATGCCCCCAGCTGGTCGGTCCAAGTCTTGCGTTCGAAGTTGTGCGTAGCTTCGATGATACGCGTCGTGCCGGTATGCGAGCGCATGATCATCGAATGGGTCTGCGCACCAAGTGCGAATCGTCGTACGCCGCGCAGCATGGTGCCGTCGGTTACGCCGGTTGCCGCAAACATGACATCACCGTTCGCCAAATCCAAAATTCCATATTTGCGATCGAAATCGGTGATGCCATAGCTTGTCGCCCGCCCCCGTTCATCGTCGTTGCGGAACACCAAGCGGCCCTGGAACTGGCCGCCAATACAACGCAGCGCCGCCGCCGCCAAGACACCTTCGGGAGCGCCGCCGACACCAAAGTAAATGTCAACGCCGCTGTCCGGCATCGTCGTTGCAATCACACCAGCGACATCACCATCGGAAATCAGCATGATGCGGGAGCCTGCCTCGCGCACCGCGGCAACAAGATCCGTATGACGCGGACGGTCGAGGATACAGGCGACAACATCCGACAACTCCTTGTCCTTGGCCTTCGCCAACGCTTTCAGGTTCTTCACCGGTGTTTCGTCGAGATCGACGATATCCGGAGGCAAGCCGCCGCCGATGGCGATCTTGTCCATATAGACGTCCGGCGCATTGAGAAAGCCGCCCTTCTCGGCCATCGCGATTACCGCCATGGCATTGGTGCCGCCTTTGGCGGTGATCGTCGTTCCCTCCAGCGGGTCGAGGGCGATATCGATTTCGGGGCCACTGCCGGTGCCTACTTTCTCGCCGATAAAGAGCATCGGCGCCTCGTCGCGTTCGCCCTCGCCGATCATAACCGTGCCTTCGATGGCGAGCCCGTTGAGGGCGCGGCG
>CAZCVU010000245.1:0-4819 GCA_964501745.1 uncultured Flavobacteriales bacterium
GCGGACAACGTCTTTGTCGGGCAGACCGAAATAGCTTGGCTCGACAGCGGCGAACTGAACCGTTCGATTTTCCAAGACATTTCGAATTGCCGCCATCAGCATCGTAGGAACGATGCGAAACATGTGAAGATTGAACGCCACCATGCTTGCGGTGTTCGGCCCTTCAGGAACGGATTCCTGCGCTACGACTTCACCTTGCAGTTTCGCAATGGTCCGTTCCCACAAAGAAAGAGCCCAAATACCGTCATCTTCCGTAATAATTGCCAGACGCAATTTTTCAATACTTTGCATAACAGTCAGAACTCCTCTTGCGAGTCTTTAACCCGGATTATTCACGTCGGGTCTGAATTTTGGCTGGCGGGCATGGCATAATTCATTGAAATCGTGTGGGAAATCGTTGTCCAGACGATTTTCAACCCGCACAACGAAACGGCCACACCCGCCATGACCGAGGATAGCTGAAGCTGCGTTTGTCGAGCATGTGCCAACAGCCGCCGTGGAACTTCAGCCTCGGACGGTTGTCGAAACGAAGACGGCCTTGTTTCGATTCACTCGATGGGTGTGCCATTCAGAACGTCCATGTCCTAGCGGAAGATGTAGGTGGGGCTGGACAATGCCATGTGGCCGTCCTCTTGCGTTAGGCAAACATAGAGGGCGTTATCTCCATCGGCATGCAGGGTGACGCGGCGTTTGAGATTTACCTCCCGGTGGGGATTGTCCTCGGGCAAACGGAAAACCCGAATCTGACGTTTAATGCCACCCGCCTCGAAAACCATGTCTTCGAGACCGATGTCCTTGATAGCAATTTCGCAACTGACCAGTTCTGTCTCGACAAAAAGCGTCCCCGCGTCTTCTTTTCTTAACCAAGCATCGAAACCGCCGAAACCGCCGGTGGTCAGGGCCGTCCACTCCAAGCTCCCAGGGGCAGTCCACTCGAAGCGCTTATCCAGGTTGTAGAGGTTGATGGGCGCTAGGTGCTCGAAAGTATTGCCCTCCAATCGTGCTGTCCCGTCCCAGATGGTGTGACGCCCGCGACCCCGGTATTCGGAGCCCTCCCAGACGACCCGGATGCGCCGTCCGAGGGAAGACGCGTTATAGGGCCGCACCGTCTCCAGGCATTCGAGGCCATTGCGGACCTCGATGCGCTCGATGGGGGCCGAGGCGACAGCATCGACGATCAAGGTCACGGCGTCGTCGGCGCTCCTGAGGATGTCGCCCATCATGGCCTCGTCGGCCGGTCGCGAACCGGACGGCCCCAGGTTGGGGTCGTCGTCGAACAGCTCGGCATCGGTGTCGAAACGTACCCGGGTGTCAAGGAACATGCGGCAGCCCGTGGTGCCATAGTGGTGGCGCCTTCTGAGGCTTTCCATGATGCCGTCGCGGGTAAGCTCAGGGGCCAGCATGCAGGTGAGGCCGCCATAGGCACCGAAGAGCGAGGCGCCAGGATAGCTGGCTCCCGGCCGGCCCTTGTGGCCGTCACTGTTGGAAACGATGCCGACCCGATAGCCCTGCTCGAGGGCGTCGTGGATGAGCCATTCGAACGTACCCCAGGCGGAATGCACCTCAACCGAACGCTCGAGGCGGGCGTCGTGGGCCAATTTGATGTCGGCGTAACGCCCGCCGACATGAGCGAGGACGAGGCAATCTTCCCCCTTGAGCGCTTGGAATAGCGCCTCGGCGGAATTGGCGTCGGTGTCGACGTCGGAGAGGTCGTCCACCAGGGCGTGGGACGAGCGGTGAATCTGCCGTCCCTCCTCTCGGAACATAACGTTGCGGTCACCACCTAGCCCGGTGTTGCCTGACCACTCGTAACCGGGAAAGACGATGAAGCGATCGTCCTCATTGAACTCGCGGCTGAGTTCGTTGAGGCGCTCCCAAAAGGCCCTGGTGATCTGGAAGTCGTTGCCCTGGTGGCAGCAGACGTCGAGGAATGCCCTGTCGCGGGCGAAGAGATGGAAGTCGCGGGCCGAGTTGGTGCCGATGGTCTCCTCGGACTGGCCATGCAGGTCGCCCCAGTAGGCCAGGCGGTCTGTCTCCGCAGCGATCCTGAGTGGGTTGGAGGTGGCGATCACCGCTCCCCCGCCGTCGACCAGGTCGATGATCAGGTCTTCCGCCGCGTCGACGACGAGGCCGTCGATCGTCACTGCAAAGTGCCCCGGTTGGAAGGTTACGGTTTCGGGCAGGCCCCTCACGGGGCAACTGGAGCGCAGGGTGACGGTTCCCTTGCAGTGGTCGGAAGGGTTGCCCCAGTGGTCCTCGCCTTTGAGGTTGAGCGCGAAGGTATCGCCGACGCGGCGCAGCGTGGGCAGGACGGCCTTCCAGCAGACGGGCGGGCCGGGAACGATGGCGATCTCGGGTGAAACGGGAAGCTCAACGTAGTTGTAGGTGGCGAAGGCATCGACCAGGACCTTAAACTCGAAGGTCTCCTCGCAGAAGGTCTGCAGCCGCATGCCGGGCGAGCCCTGACGAGGATCGCCGAAGCGCACGATGATCCGATCGCCTTCGCGGAGGAATTCCCGCACCACCTTGATATAAAGGGTCTTGTCCCAGGGCCGGATGTTTTGCTTGTTGTCGTAACGCACATCCAGGACCGCTTTGTTACTGGCCTCGACCGTGACGTAGTTTGGTGCCCCCGGATCGTCGAACTGGGGCTTGCCCATGTCGCTGGCGAAGCGGTTGACGATCTTGATCGAACCAGTGTCGTCGATGCCGAAATATCCGGCTGTGTAGGTCAGGGTGAAGGAGTGAAACGAGCCTGCCTCAAAGGCGCCCTCGGGTTTGATGACGGCGCTTCCCATCTGTTCGGGTAGATAGCTTGAATGTGGCATGGGGCCTGCCCTCGCTGTGGTATTCGCCTTTGGGGCCGACGGCTGTCTTCCGATGATACCGACAAGTCAATTCATTGACCTGTCGGTATCATCGCTAAGCCAGCAGGAAATCGCCGACGATGTGGTTGAAAAGGTCCGGTTTCTCAAGATGGACATTATGGGGACAGCCTGGCACCACGGATAATTGGGAACCCGCGATCCCTTTCCACAGAGCATAAGATTCGTTGGGCGGCGTCGAGCGGTCCTCGTCGCCGCAGATCAGGAGAGTCGGCATCTCGACCTCGCCCAACCGTTCCTCCACGTTCCAAGGCATAATGGCCTTGACGGCGGCAATGGCCGTGGCGGCGGTAATCCCCGTTCCGGAGGCACGGCATATGGGGTGGTACGGATGATCGGCGCCGGCCTTGAACCAGGTCGCGGAAATCATGTCCGCCGTCGCATCCAGGCCTTCGGATTCGAGCCGCTCGATGGTCTCCGGCCATGTTTCGAAACGGTGAGGCAGCTCCCCGGAGCAGGTTGCCCCATAGAGGACCAATCGTCCTATGCGCGGACCGTCGTCGAGAGCCGCCTGCAGCGCGATCATCCCCCCCAGCGAGTGACCAACAAGGAAAAAACGTTCCTTGTCGATCCCATCCATGAATTTCATCAGGGCGGCGGCGAAGCCCTCCATCGAATCTCGCTTCGGCTCCCCGGCACTACCGGCAAACCCGGGAAGATCCGGAACGATAACGTCGAAAAACCGCGAGAAATGATTGGCCGTCGGCAGCCAATAGCCGCTCCCGCCAAGAAAACCGTGCAACAGAACAAGCGGATCCCCCTGTCCAAAACGCTGGTAGTTAAGCATTGATCGACCTCGTCTCGCTATGTTTGGCAATCTCAGGGCCAGAACCGTGGGCTGGTGAGCGCTATCGGCGAGTGCCCGCGCCCTTACTCGATGAGCCCGAGTTGGGTTCGAAACTGAACCTGATCGTAATAGGCGTGCCATGTCTGGACCTTGCCCTCCCGAAGCTTTATGTAAATGCAATTCCTCAGCTCGATCTTTCTGCTCGTGGCGGGAACGTCGCCCTTGGGGGTCCTGAGGGTTCCGGTGTGGGTGCCGACGACTTTTATCTCCTGGGCCAGGGTGTCTCCGGACTCGATGGTATCGATAACATCGTGCCTGAGGTCCGGAAACGCTTCCAGGTGGTCCGCCAACATCGCCCTTATCTCCTGCAAGCCGCGGAGCGTCCCGATTGGCATCACCTGTTCCATGTCATCGTGGTACACCTCCTCCAGGCGTTCGAACTGCTTCCCATCGAGAATTTCCCAGGCCAGGTCGATAACCTCTTTTGCTTTTCCCATGGCTTAACCTCCTTTTCCGCCAACGGTCGGAACCATCCTGCCCTGTCTGCCGAAGATCATCGGGTAACCGCTGGGTCGAGACGTATTCTATCAGGAATGGGGGGCACTTGTAGCCAGCGGGTGGCCGCCTGGTTGCGGCCGTGGTCTCGGAGGGCACTGACGATGTCTCTTGAACCTGCAGCCACCCGCCGTTGATTGCCACGATCACCAGCAATCCCGGCGCCACGTCGCCGGTTTTCGCCCCCAAGCCCTGTGCCGACTACAACACCGCCAACCGGTTGCAGGGCTTGACTAGTCGACCGGCCCGGCACGATCCCGCCCCGACATATCGATTACCTCGCCGTTTTCATCGGTCGGCTCTCCGGGGGGAGCATAACACCAGAGAAGCCACAAGGTCTCGTCACCATCGTTGTAATGTCGGTGCAGGATATCCTTCGGGATGAATATCCAGTCTCCTTCCGTGTAACGTATTTCGATGCCATTGGTCATGTCGTGGGCGATCCCACTGCCCCTCAGAATAAGGTGTACCTCTTCGGAACCAGGATGGATGTGAGGTTCGCAACCTTCATCGGGCTCGAAGATGGTTATGCCGGCGGTCAGATTCTTGGCTCCCAGCCGCTCCTCCGTGACAATTTTGAATACTTTTCGAC
>CAZCVU010000246.1:0-4783 GCA_964501745.1 uncultured Flavobacteriales bacterium
CAGAACGCATCCGCACCTACAATTTTCCGCAAGGCAGGGTGACCGACCATCGCATCGGTCTAACGCTCCATAAGCTCGAGCGGGTGATGAACGGGGAGGCGCTTGACGAGATTGTCGAGGCGCTTGTTGCCGAGGATCAGGCCGCCCGATTAGCCGAGATGCATTGACGCCGTGTCCGTTGAGGGGTGCATACGAGAGGGCGCCGACCGGCTTGCGGCGGCGTCTGTAGACGAACCGCGTAGAGAGGCACGCCTACTGCTTGCCCATGCCATGGGCATCGCCTACGACAGACTCATCGTAGACTCGGAACAAACCCTAGGCGATACATCTGGTTATTTCAGACTGGTCGAAAAGAGGGCGGCACATATGCCGCTCTCCAGGATTATCGGCAGACGCGAATTCTGGAGCCTTGATCTCTGTGTCACCGACCACACGTTCGATCCGCGCCCCGACAGCGAAGTGCTGGTCGACACCGCCCTCAGCGTCATCTTCGAGCGCGATGCAGCACTGCGGGTCGCCGATCTGGGGACGGGGACGGGATGCTTGCTGTTGGCGCTTCTGAGCGAGTTGCGAAACGCCACTGGACTTGGACTCGATCGAAATCCGGCAACGGTCAGGGTTGCGTCGCGTAACGCCGAAAGACTTGGTCTAGGCGGGCGCGCGGACTTTATCGCCAGTGACTGGGGCAGCCCAGTAGTCGGCGAATTTGATCTGATTGTCAGCAATCCACCCTATATCGCGACCGCGGCAATCGGCGACCTTGCTCCAGATGTTCGGCTTCACGAACCGAGACTGGCGCTTGATGGCGGCGAGGACGGGTTTGCGGCCTATCGCGCCCTAGCCCCGGACTTGGTCCGGCTGCTGGCGCCGCAAGGACATGCCGTCGTCGAGGTCGGAATAGACCAGGCCGAGAACGTGCAACGACTTCTCCAGGCGACGGGCCTTACGGTGACCGCGAACCAATTGGATCTATCGGGAGTGCAACGTTGCCTTGTTTGCAGGTCCACAGAAAGCTGACATAGGATCAAAAAAAACCTTGGAAATCTGCGTTTCTCCGGCTAATGTTCGGGTTGGCTAAGGCCGAAATTGAGCTGAACGTATCAGGGCGTTCAGCGCGATCCCGCACAAGAAGGTGGCAGTCCGTACGCGGACTTTGTTGCGTGAACGTTGATGTGCAACGGCGGGACAAAACATCAATACGAGGAATCATATGAGACAAGGTCAAAATCCGAAGCGCTCTCGCGGTCGGAACTCCGGAAGAAGAAATGTCCCCCAGCGACATCAAACGTTTGACAGCAACGGACCGAGCGTTCGTGTTCGCGGCAACGCCCATCAGGTTTACGAAAAGTATTTGGCCATGGCTCGTGATGCGCACGCTTCGGGTGATCGCATCATGGAGGAGAACTACCACCAGCACGCGGACCACTATTTTCGCATAATCAACAGCGAGCCCGAGGAGAACCGTAATCCGCGGCACGCTCAGCGGAACGGCAATGGCGCATCGACACCTACGCCGCCGAGCGTCGAGCCGCAACCGCCCCAGGTCGAGTCGGAGATTGTTACCAAGACATCTACGGCCGACGAAGATACGGACCCAGCCACCAACAATTGACATCTGCTGGACCTTGGCTCAGCGATCCCGGGAGTGGCGGATAAACCGAACTAGTTGATCCAGTCATTCGACCGATAGCGCCGGTCGGTTGCCGTCCGACACTCAACCAGCCTAAATGGCCACTGGCTTTTGCCGGCGTGGCGCGGCAACATTGTAGCTGCAACATGGTACCACGCCTGGAGGGAAGATTGCCGGCTACGCCACTCGACGCTACCGATGTCGCGCTACCCTTGTTTCAACCCGGCGAAGCGTTAGACGGCGAGGCCTTCGCCCTTTCCAGTCATGCGCGGGCTCGCGAGGCGATCGAGTTCGGCCTGTCGGTCAGGGACTTCGGCTTCAACATCTTTGTTCTTGGCGACACCAACAGTGGTCGCATGACCGCGACCTTGGACTTTCTGAATACATTCGTTGCCGATACGCCACCGGCCAACGACATTGTCTATCTCAATAATTTTGCTCGCCCTCACCGACCCAAGCCTTACGGATTGCCGGCGGGAGCGGGTCGCAAATTCCGCGATCACATGATCGCGCTCGTGCCGAAACTGCGCGAGGCATTCGTGCAGGCGTTCGGGGGCAAAGACTACGAGCGGGAAATCGCGACACGCCGGGAAATTATGCAAAAGGAGCTGACCGCTCAGCTTGATATCCTAAAAACCGAGGCCCGTGCTGACGGTCTCGATATTGTCCAGACCGAGCACGGAATGTTGGTGGTTGCCACCGGTCCGGACGGCGAGCCGGTGGCGCTCGATACATTTGCACCGCCGCAACGCAAAAGACTGGAGGCGGCCGCGAAACAACTGAACGAGCGGGTGTTCGAGTTCAATCGGAGTGCAGCGAAACTCAATGTTGAGTTTATGTCCGATGCAGCTGATCTCAACCGTCAAGTTGCTGACGCCGCGGTTGGCGATTTGATCGACGGGTTGGAGGCAGAATACAGCGGCTACGGCGGCCTACGGCGTTGGATAGTGGAGCTGCGAGCGGACATCTTGGAGAATCTCCACTTTTTCCGACCACAATCGGGAAGCGACGGATCGCATGTCGGCGAGAGCGCGGAATCGCGATACGCCGTCAATCTCTTCGTCGACAACGGTGATGAAGATGGCCCCGGCGTGGTGCTTGAGCCCAATCCCACATACGAGAATCTGTTCGGACGCATCGAGTATCGTCCGGTGGCGGGATTGCTTGAGACGGATTTCTCGATGATGCGAGCCGGCGCGCTGCATCGGGCAAACGGCGGCATACTTGTACTCCGGGCGGAAGCGCTGGCGCGCAATCCTTCGAGTTGGGAGTTGCTGAAGGGCGCGCTGCGCGATCGTGAGTTTCGGCTTGAGGAACTGTCGCGCGCGGGTGCCGTGCCGATCGCCGGTGCGCCTACACCCAAGCCTGTACGCCTCGACCTGAATATCGTCATCATCGGTTCGCCGCAGGCGTATTACGCATTCTTCTCGATCGATCCGGAGTTTCGCACCTATTTCAAGGTCAAAGCCGATATCGACGGTGATATGGACGCGACGCAGGAGAACATAGATCAGTACTCGGGATTGATTCGCGCCATGGCACGCAACCAGGGCGATGAATGCGCCGATGAGGCGATTGTCCGGCTGCTGGGCGAGGCGTCGCGCCTGGCGGCAAACCGCACAAAACTGTCGGCGCGCTACGAACTCATGGCCGATGTGTTGAACGAGGCGGCAAGGCTCGTGGACGGTGAAAAGCCGGCAGGAATCACCGCGGCCGCGGTGTCGACGGCGCTCGATAATCGCCGCCGCCGCAACGCGCGCGTTGAGGACCGCATGCAGGAGGGTATTGCCAAAGGCGTCGTAATGATTGACACGAGCGGCAGCGTGATCGGTCAGATCAACGCGCTGGTGGTCCGCGATCTCGGTGATCACGCATTTGGTTCACCGTCGCGTGTTACCGCGCGTGCCTCCGCCGGTAGGCTCGGCGTCATCAACGTGGAGCGTGACACCGAACTCGGCGGTCCGATCCAGCAAAAGGGTGTGATGGTTCTGCAGGGATTTCTCGCCGGCCATTTCGCACGCCGTTTCCCGCTCTCGTTCAACTGCTCCATCACCTTCGAACAGAGTTACGCGGGTGTCGAGGGCGACAGCGCTTCAATGGCCGAACTCTGCGCCGTCTTATCCACCCTTTCGGGACTACCGCTGCGCCAGGACCTGGCCATTACAGGTTCGGTCAATCAGCGCGGACAGTCTCAGCCGATTGGCGGCGCAATTGAAAAGATCGAAGGGTTTTATCGGACCTGCGTCGAGGCCGGCCCATTGACCGGTTCACAGGGTGTCGTCATACCTGCCTCAAACGCCGTCAACGTCGTGCTGCGCCAAGACGTCGTGGATGCGATTGCTGCAGGTCAATTCCATGTCTACAGCGTTGACTCGATCGAAGAAGCGGTTGAGCTGCTGACCGGTGTATCGGCCGGCAAGCCGGACGAGGACAGCGGTTACCCGCCAGACACCGTATACGGCAAGGTGTTGACGCAGCTTGAGGCGTTCAATCGGGTGCTGCTGGAGCGCGGACACGCCGGTTAAGTTGCGGCGCGGCGTCGTCCAGTCACGCGGCAGAGCCATCATCGAACAACTGGATGGCTCCCAATTTGAGCAGCCAGCCGATCGATCGATGAAGCTGCGCTTCGTTGCCGTTGGCATGAGCGCCGGCAAGCTCACCAATGCTGATACCTGGTTGCATCCTGATCGCGTGGATGAGTTGTGGTAGTTGCTCCGGCGGAACGAGAATATCCGGCGTAAACATATTCATGCGATGGCGGAGCAGCGCCGTCAGTTCATCGTAGGAGCCGACTGATACCTGCAGCCTGTACTCAGGTCCGAGACGGCGGGTCGGGTGGGAAGCAAAGGCTGTAAACGGATCTGGCAAGAATGGTTGAGCGGGTTGTCGGCTTGTCTCGCGGTCTGCGTCATCTTCCACCGCGCGCCGCCGCTCTAGTTCATGCCAAAGAGCCTCATGTTGTGGAATGATCTCACGCCAGTCGAACTGCGCCTTCGCGTGTTGTCTGCCTGTATCGCCCATCCGACGACGCAAGTCGGCATCCCCGACGAGGTTAGCTAGAGCGCTGGTCAGGGCGTTGCGGTCGATCGCGGTGGTCTGGGCGGCGCCGCCGATGAAGTGGCCATAGGTATCGATCTCGGAGAGATACCTTTG
>CAZCVU010000247.1:0-4744 GCA_964501745.1 uncultured Flavobacteriales bacterium
GCCTATACCGTGAGTGCGATTTGTGCGCGATTGCGGGCGGCCGCTGCAGCGCTGACGGCGGTCACTTCAAGCCCGCGTTGGTCGCTATGCATCCACTGTCTCCGTCACCTGTTTCGGCCCGTCAGGCAACTCTGAACCTAAGGCTGCCGGTGCCGATGTGCATATCCGGCTGGTCAAATTGACGTCGAGCTACTATTTAAGTCTGAATTCCTTAGGATCGGACGTAATGAATCTGCTGTTCATAGTATTTGGTTGGTTTGTCTGCCAGTCGGCCATCAGCATGCTGGCCTTGTGGCAGATCTATCATAACGGCAAATGGCTCAACGACGGGCGCTCAGCCGGCCGGTTTAATCTGCTGGCGTTGTTTGCGTTGATCGCCGGCACGCTGTGGGGCTTTCTCGTTCTCAAGTGGTGGGAAGTCCCGCAAGGCTTCTTCTGGGGCTTCATCATTGCGTACATGATCTATCTTTGGGTCAAGGACAGCCAGTTCCGGGTCGTATTGCTGATCTCAAACAGCCTGATGATTGCGACATGTCTGCTGCTCTACGCGTATTATTTTGAGCTGATCGATGCCGGACCGTATTCCAACTACTTCGGTGTACAGCGTCAGGCGGTGTTTGAACCCGGGCGCTCGCCGAGCCTCCCGCCGCTTGACGATTTCAGAAACTTCGGCGATGCCTTGGGGCGCGCCTCGGCCTGTGGCCTGTCCAATTCCGAAATCGTCATCGCACTGCGCCGGATGAACGGCGGACTTGCCAAGACACTCGAAGCCGGCGGCATAACCGAGAGCCGTCACGATGAGATCCGTGGGCATATGGTTGGCGAAATGGCCAAGGCGATGCGTGGCCAGTCCTGGTACTATGACAGGGTTCCTTGTGGCGAAGCTCTCGCAAAGTGGCGCAAGATGAAGAAGATCATGCCGCTTTGAACGGCTCAGGCCAGCTGGACCGTATTCGGCAGGATCTTTGGTGGCGGCCTTGATCAGCCACCAACGTTTGGAAAGTTGAGCGTTCCGTCACGCCCGATCTTATTCAGGAGATCGCGCTGCCAATTGATGTAGCGCCAATATTTCCTGTCCGGTGGATCGGCATCGTCGAGCCTCGCGATGTTGTAGGAATCGTTCGGACGACCTGTCGCCTGCTCAAGTCCATCTGCGAGCGGTAGCCCGGCTTCGCGCCAAGCCGTCGTTCCGCCCGCGAGCACCATCACCCTGGCGTGCGTCAGTTCCGCCATGTCTGCTGCCGCGAGGCGCGCCAGACGTCCGTCCGGACTTGTCGCAACAAATGCATCGGCCTTGGGGAGTTCCTTGATGTCGTTGCCAAGTCGCGAGCGCAAGGCCCACCAGGCGCCGGGGATATGACCACCGTGGTATTTCAGGCTCATCGCGAAATCAACTACGATGGTCTGCCCTTCGGCGAGGGCGGTTTCGAGCTCTTTCGGCGCAATTGTCTCGATCTGCGACGCCTCGAGCTCCGGCACCAAGGGTCGATAGGGACCAAGCTCCAATCTCTGGCTCGTGATACCGCCTTCGAGTACCCGTACGTCGGCAAATCCCTGCTGTAGCAGGAAGCCGGCGATCACCGCCGCCCGCACCCCAGTGTCATCAACCAACACAATGCGCGCATTTTGCGTCGCCACGTAGAAGCCGCTCGAGCCGGCAATCTGTCCACCGGGCGCCGGCCGGGAACCTGCTAAATGTCCAGCCTCGTATTCCTCCGGGAACCGGACGTCCAGCACATAGAGCGTTCGCTGCGCGGCCTCTGCCTGCCACTCGTTCAAGGTCTCGATGGAGATTGTCTGGACATCGAAGCGCTCGGCGATACGCGCGGCGGCGCTCCTGCCCCAGGCATCGGCCTCGCTCGAAACCGGTCCCATAGGAATATCTGCAGCGCCATGATCTAGTTCAAGACCGGCCAGATACCAGCCCATCGTGCCGTGCTCCAACGCGGCGACTGGGTTGGGCAGACCAGCGTAGATCAGTGATTGAGAGCCGAGTACGGAGCGTGTCTTTCCCGCGCAGTTGACGACAACCAGGGTCTCCGAATCCGGGACCAGGTCGTGAATGCGATAGACCAGTTCGGCAACTGGCGTATCAATTGCGCCAGGTATGCTGGTCTCGCAATACTCGTCCGGCGGCCGGCTATCGAGAACCACGACCTTCTCCCCGGCGTCCATTCTTTCTTTCAAGGCCTCGGCCGTGATGTGTGGCGTGTTTTCGCGTGCGCTCAGGAATTCGCCGAAGAGCTGCGATGGCGCGAACCTGCCGCTGAATAGCTCGAAGCCGGCGGCATTCCAGGCCTTGGTGCCGCCTCCGAGGATCGAGACGTTGCTATAACCGGCATGGGAAAGCAGAGGCAGAGCTCGCTCGGAGAAGCCGTCGCCGCCGTCACACAGGACGAGCCGCGTCGACAATCTGGGCACCAGATCCCTGATCATGAGTTCGAAGCGGCTCAATGGCACGTTCACCGCCAGCAGCAGATGCTCGTGGCCGTGCGGACCTTCCTCGCGCGGGTCGATGACAGCAATCTCGTTGCCGTCGAGCAGTGCTGCCTTGAGCGACTTCGCGTCGATCGAGTCAGCCATTCGGCCATCCTTTCGCAGATCAGTCATCGATCCGGTTGTTCGCCGCAGAGAGCCGTAATCGGGCACTCACAATAGCAAGAATGCACCAGGGAAGCGTTGGACCAAACCACAATCTGACATGGCTCAGGCCGTTGAACCGTATTCGGCTGACGCGCCGCCGGTCACCGGGCAACGCGCGTATTGCGCCGTGACTCTGCGCCAAGTCTCCTGCTACATTGAACCGGCGATCGGTGGTCACAGATCGCAGTTGGCGGGCCCGAGTTAGCGTTCTGGGTGCCGCCATATTTTTTGCAGATTCAATACTCGAAAAGACCCGCATGTCGAGAACTGGAACTGAAGGTACGACGACGGAGACGCGCGCAAATAGGGCGGCTCTTAGAACTGTCGTCCTGCTCGCGACCTGCCAGGGCTTAAGCCAATCGGGGAGTATTATTATCGGTGTCGTCTCGGCTCTGACGGGACTGATGCTGGCTGAAGACAAGTCGCTGGCGACGCTGGCTGTTGCAACCATGATGGTCGGCGTCATGGTGGCAACGGTTCCTGCCTCGCTGTTGATGAAGCGCATCGGCCGGCGCGCCGGCTTCACCATCGGCCAGCTATGCGGGGCGAGTTCGGCGCTGATCTCCGTATACGCGATCTTTACCGAGAATTTCTGGCTGTTCGTGGCCGCTGGCCCGGTATACGGCATCCACACCGCGTTCTTTCACTACTACCGGTTCGCCGCCGCGGATGCCGCAACCGAGGCGTATCGCAGCCGCGCGATTTCATACGTGCTGACGGGGGGTGTCGTGGCGGCCATTCTCGGACCCGAGCTCGCCAAACTGACACGCGACCTGTTTGCGCCGGTGGTGTTTGCCGGCTCCTATGGCGCGATCTTCGTGCTGTGTTTGTTGAGTATGACAGTAATGCAGTTCATCAAATTTCAGCAACCGACGGTTCAGGAACGGGTGGTGGCCGGCAGGCCGCTGTTGGAAATCGCGCGCCAGCCGGCTTTTACGGTTGCCATACTGGCGGCGATGCTGGGGTACGGTTCGATGTCCCTGGTCATGACGGCGACGCCGCTGGCGGTCACCGCGCACGACCATTCCTTCTCCGACGCTGCCTTCATCATCCAATGGCACGTGCTTGGGATGTTTGCGCCGAGCTTTTTCACCGGTCATCTGATCCATCGGTTCGGGACGCTGAATATCATCCTGCTCGGCGCCTTGCTCATCATGTTGTGCATTGGCGCCAACTTGTCGGGCGTCGACCTGGCCAATTTCTGGATCGGACTGGTAGCCTTGGGCGTCGGCTGGAACTTCATGTTTATCGGCGGCACTACGCTGCTGACGACGACCTATCGTCCGGAGGAGCGCGCCAAGGTGCAGGCCGTAAACGACTTTTGCGTCTTCGGTTCGGTTGCGACCGCGGCGCTGTCCTCAGGTGTCCTGCATGCCGTGTTCGGCTGGGATGGCGTCAATCTGGGAATCGCATTGCCGATTCTGATCGCCTTCAGCGCTGCATTTTGGCTACGACTGCGTGGAAGCACGGCGCCGGCCCAATAGGGCGGCCTCCAAAGGTAGGCGATAGCATCGGCGAATTACCGCCGACGGCGCCTCATTGAATTGTGACGTATCCGAAGCCGCTTGTGCTTGGCTGGAAGGGAAAGATACCGAGTCCGGCGTCGAACTTGTAGTGCCCATCGCGTATCGCAACGAAATGCAGCTCACAGGTGCTGTTGCCGTCGACGATGATATTGTTGACACACGTCTCGGCGAAATCCTCGTCGCCGATCTTGATCTTGGCGACGGCCATTTCGCGAAACAGTTCGGCCGCGCGGAATCCGCGCTTGATATCGTCGGCATTCTCAATGCGGATGATATACGGCGTATCGCGATTAAGCACGATCGTGATCGGATCGAATTCGTTCTGCCGAATTCGCAATTGAACGACTTCCGCCCTTGACCAATCGACGTTTGCAGTATGTTGCGCCGGGTCGGCTACGCAGTCGTGTACGAGTTCCTTGTATACGCCGCTTTTGGTAGTACAGGCAGAAAGCACGAACACCGACATCAGGCAAAATAGAACGCGTCGGTAGTTGTTCATGGGGTCTCCACTCTGGCTGAATATACGCAAGATGTACCACTCACAAGGACAACGGCACCGTAGCAGATGTGATTCG
>CAZCVU010000248.1:0-4744 GCA_964501745.1 uncultured Flavobacteriales bacterium
GGGAGCATCAAGCAGCTGGCGGCGTTTCTCGAGAAGGAGTTCGGCCATCTCGACGTGCTGATCAACAATGCCGGGATCTCTGTGTCCAGCGGCGCGACAAACGTATTGGACGAGGGAATCGACACGTTTCGCCAGACCCTCGAAACAAATACCCTGGGACCTCTCAACGTCATCCAGAAACTCGTTACCTTGATGCAAGGCAAGGGTCGCGTCGTCAATGTGTCCTCAGGGATGGGGCAACTTACGGATATGGGCAGCAGCTCGGCGGCCTACCGCATGTCGAAGACGGCGCTCAATGCAGTGACGCGCCTGGCCGCCAACGCCGTTCAGGGAACAAACGTGAAGGTGAATTCGGCCTGCCCCGGCTGGGTTCGGACCGATATGGGAGGCAGTAGCGCCCCAAGGTCGCTGGAGCAGGGTGTGGAAACGGTGATTTGGCTCGCTACTTTGCCTGACGATGGTCCAACTGGCGGAAACTTCCGCGACAAGAAATCCATAGCGTGGTGAGCCGCCAGTGGTTCTTGCGCTTGGTGCAATCGTCGTATTCAGATTAGATTTGCCGCCGACACCGGCGCCCTAAAGAGAGGTCTCTGCAATGTTGCCCCGTGAACGCTTCGACTACTCGGCGATAATCGATCGGCCGGCGCTCAAGTTGCCTGGCGACGCTCGCATCGTCGTCTGGACAATCGTGAACGTCGAGGAATGGGATATCGCCAACCCTATCCCGCGCGGTGTTTTGTCACCGCCAGCAGGCGTCAGCGTCACACCGGACGTTGCCAACTGGGCATGGCACGAATACGGAATGAGGGTCGGATTCTGGCGCATGAAGGCCGCGCTCGACAGTGCCGGTATCAAGGCCACGACCGCGATCAATGGTTCGGTCTGTCAGTCCTACCCGCGCATAGCCGAGGCGATGAGAGACGCCGAATGGGAATTCATGGGGCATGGATTCAAGCAGCAAGCCATGCATCTTGCAGCCGACCAAGCCGCTGTGGTGAAGCAGACCGTCGATGCAATCCGTGACTTCACGGGCGCGCCGCCGCGAGGGTGGCTCGGCCCAGGCCTGACGGAAACCGACGATACGCCCGAAATCCTCGCCGACGCTGGCATAGAGTATGTCTGTGACTGGGTCATGGATGACCAGCCATGCGTGATCAAGACGCGGTCGAAGCCGCTGGTCATGATTCCCTACAGTCTTGAGATCAACGACATTCCGATGATGGTGATCCAACATCATGAGTCCAGGGTGCTCTATGAACGCACGATGGACCAATTCGAGCGCCTCTACGAGGAAGGCAAGCAGAGCGCGCGGGTGATGGCGATCTGTGTTCATCCCTATATCAGCGGTGTCCCTCACCGCATCAAACATTTCGAGCGGATATATGAAGAGTTGGCGAACTGCCCTGGCGTGCTGTTCTGGACAGGCGAACAGATACTTGACTGGTATCGCGAAGCTGCGCTTTCACACTGAGACTCGATTTGCAGGTTCTGGCGTAGCCATCGGACCGAACCGGCTCCACCGATTCGTAGTTGAGGTTGCGCGGCCGCTCGGATCGGCGGCCGGAATGTGCAAAAGAGGTCGGTAATTCGGAGGACAATCGTGAAGAAGAACCATATCAAGCCGCAGGCGATGCACGCGCCTTTCAGTCACTATTCCCACGCCGTAACGGTCGAAGGCGCTCAGCGCATTATCTTCTGTGCGGGTCAAGTCGCCGGTGATGCCGAAGGAAATATCCTAGGGCCCGGCGACTTCGAGGCACAGGGCGAACTCGTGATGGCCAATATCAGGAAGGTTCTCGCCGAAGCCGACGCCACCTTGAGCGACGTTGTAAAGCTGGTGAGCTATGTCTGCTCGCCGCACGATGTACAGAATTTGCGCGCTCTGGTTCAAAAGCACTTCCCGGAAGATCCGCCGGCCAACACGATTTGCGTCCTGCGGGGGCTGGCACATCCCGACTATCTGTTGGAGATCGATGCGACGGCGGTCGTATAGCGTCCGTCCCGCGCCAGCTCCGTAATCCTGGATGCGCCTTGCGCTCTAGGTTACGGACCGTGCCGTCACCCGCTCGTCTTGCACCAGGAACAGGCATCCATCGGCAAAGCATCAGCTGCATCCCGAACCTCATGGCCTTAACCAATAAGATCGTATCCAGGTTTGACCTCACTGGTTTTGGTAGCCGCCTGAGTCAGATGCCCGACGGCTCAGTCATAATCGATACAAAAGGCGCCGAACGAGATGTGATCGCGCTCGCTGCACAATTGCTCGAGCAGATCGAACGGGTCGAGCAACAGGTCCGCGCAGAAGCCAAGGAGAAGTTCAGGTCGCTTGCACTCCTGGACATTTTTGAAAGCGTTCTGCAGCAGCGTCCCGCCGGCGCCCTCGAACCCAATTATGAAGACCTCTGGTTCCTGTTCGACGCGATTCGCCAACGCGCACCGCAACAGGTCGTTGAATTCGGCTCAGGTTTTTCGACCTATGCCATCACTCTCGCGCTGCGCGAAAACAACGCCGGGAGCTTGATCTCGCTTGATTGCGACGAGGCGTGGACCGCCGTAACACGCTCATCCCTGCCCTCTGAGCTTGCAACCTGGTGTGAGATCATGTGCGCCCCGGTTGAAGAGATCGAATGGCAGGGCACGCCTGCCTTTCTGCACTCGATCACGCCGGACGTTCAGGCCGACTTTTTGTATCTCGACAGCCCGCCGCTGACGCCAGAACGGCGGGTCGCAGTCGATCCTTTGCTCATGGAGGAACAGTTCGCCGACGACGCGCTGATTGTGGTCGACGGCCGTCGCGAAAACGTCGCGTTTCTGCAGCGGCATCTGGCCCACAAATATGAGGTTGAAGCCGACGCCCTTTATTTCATCGCGCCCGACGGCGAAAGGCGCGTCGCTGCCAACTACATGACAACCTTCATGCGGGTTTCCTAAGACAAAGTCATGACACCGGGATGGCGCGACCGAGATATCGGCGACCGTTATTGATTTGATGCCGAAGCGCGCCGAACAACGGATCGTCTTCAAGACGATTCTTCGCGAGTGCCAATCGAAGCGCTGCAAATATCTCGTCTTCATCATACGTCACCCAGTGACCGTTCTGTACATACGGCAAGAAGAGACAATCTTCGCGGCTGGCAAAATAGAATAGATGGGCGAATACCAGGGCACGTTTGATCTGATCTTGCGACAACGGTTCGAGCGTAGGCACTGTCGCAAGTGCTGCCTTGTAGGCGTCAATGCTTTGCGGCTCAATCGTGAATCCATTGCCGCTGTACCGCGCTTCACCGGCAAGTATGCAGGGGATGCCCATGCAGGGAAACTCAAAGCCCGCAGTCCCGTCGACCGTTACGGCCGTATTGACGTTTCCGAACAAACTGCCGGTCGCATATGTATCATCAAGGTGGAAGATGTGGGAATACTGCGAAAGGTAGCGATTGAGAGCCACACGACATAAATCGTCGTTGCCGGTCTCACCGTAATAGTGTCGATCCGGGTGCAGGCGGACAATCCAATTGACCTCTGGCAGATCTTTGACGGTTTCCAGGGTGCCGAGAAGCCATTCGTAGTAGTCGGGGTAAAGCGACCAATTTTGGCGATGCGGGCTATCGGTCAGCACGTGCGACATGATCGCCGCAGTGGGCTTAGACGGGCTCAGCGCGAGCTCGGCATACAGTTCTTCGCGATTTAGCACGACGCGGCCCTTGCCATGCGCCGAGGAGATGTTTTCGAGATGGGACGGTGCCTTCGTCTGGGAGGTGCGCTGGCGCATATACTCCCTCGCCTCGGACAACGCTTTGTCACCAATTCGGCCGTGGTAGCGCTCGAAAACCTCGCCTGAATAGACCACCGGGTCGGTATCACCCTCACGGGGGTCATCGTAGCGGGTAATCGCCACCGGCCGGTTAAAGGTTCGCACATAGACTGGAACGCCGCGCGCCACAGCGAGGCGCAACAGAATCCCAAACCGGACATATGCAGTGTGGCCGATGACAATCGCTTTCACGTCATGGAGCTCAAGCAGGCGTTCGTAGAAGTCGAAATATTCAAACGCCAGCGCGATGTGGACACCGAGTTCTGGATCGAGCTTGGCAACTGTCCCGCACGCCGTCCAACGCATATAGCTGTCGTATATTAGATGCCCAACACGAATTCCCTTGATCGAAACGTCGAGCAACCGCTGGCGTAGTTCGCCGGGCGATGCTTCAGCGAGTGCGGGCAACAGTTCGACCAATTCCGGATGGCGGCGAATCGGCTGGCTGCCACTGGGCTCGGCGTAAAACCCCTCGAATCCATATGATTCGGCAATACGCATCAATCGATAGCAGGCCGGCCCGGCCACTGGCAGGAGTCCAACCAGCCTGCCGCCGCCGATCAGTTGCAGATATTTGGAAACCGTAACGTTGCCAAAATAGTAGGGCACCTGGCGCACCATCAGGTCGGTCAGGATGACACCATCGCCAGCCGGCTGCCCTGGCTCGGACTGCTTTGACCAGAACACCGCGTTCTCATCAAGAAACGCGGACATCTGCTGTGAAACGGCAAACTCTTCCGAACCGTCCACCGCTGCCCCTGGGACGGCCAGGTCGGCGCTCGTTATGAGGTGGAATTCTTCGGCGCTGGTATCGGACTGCGTCACGGGTTCACAAGACGGTTATGGCCGCAGGCCAGCGATACGTACCGGGCATCAACTTCCCTTCATTTCGGCTATTTACAGTCGTAATGAGCTGCAAAGAGCATTCCAATT
>CAZCVU010000249.1:0-4717 GCA_964501745.1 uncultured Flavobacteriales bacterium
CCCTCACCGCCGCCTGGCGTGGCGCTGCTGGTCCGCGCCGCGGCTTCGCTGTCTGCCGCGGGGCGACGCGCCGATGCCTCCATCGCCTGCGTTTGCCGATCTCTCCGATCAGGAACTGCACTCACGCGTACGCGGTCTGGTCGTAAGCCTCTCACCGACGACCCCCTGGTGAGCCTCGCCAGGCATGCCACACTGCGCGGCGATGTCACTTGCGCTGCAACTACTGAGCGGACTTCTCGACGAGCGACGCCTCGCGGAGCCGGAGTTCCGCCCAGCGGTCAGGGACGAGCTCACGGATGCGCCTCATGGGCCAGCCGCCCTGGAGCTTGCGGATAACGTCGGTGAGGTACTCGCTCGGGTTGATGCCGAGGCCGCGACAGGACTGGACCAGGCTGTAGGCGTCGGCAAGGCGAGCGCCGGCTTCGGCGGAGCCGGTGAAGAGGAAGTTTCGTCGTCCGACGCAGGCCTTGCGCAAGGTGCGCTCCACGAGACCGTTGTCGATCTCAAAGCGGCCGTCACTGAAGCATCGCCGAATAAACTCTCGTTGCTGCGTCGCGTAGCCGAGGGCCCTGCCGAGGTGGGACGTCGGGGTGACGAGGGGGAGCTGCTCGTCCACCCAGGCGTCGAACTCATCGAGGATGGGCAACGACTCTTCGGTCCGAAGCGCGAGCCGAGCGTCGGCATCGAGGCCGTCGTCCTTCGCGCGGCGCTCGATGGCGTAGAGCTTCCGAATGAACACGATGGCGGCGCCGGCGCGGAAGTCTTTGGCCTCGTACGCGGCATGAAAGCGCCTGCGGACGTGCATCATGCAACCGAGGCGTCGCTCGTGGGGTACGAGTGGCCCGACCACGCCGTCACGATTGATGTTGGTGTCGTATCCGCCGTAGTCATCGCACTGGATGAAGCCGTCGATAGCGCTTATCCAAGGAGCGATTTCCGTCGCCTCCCAGGTCTCGGTGAAGCCGTAGGAGACGAGTGCTCCACGAGTGGCGAAGCACCAGAGATGCCCGCGGTACTTGCCGGCGGGGCGGGATTTATCGATGACATCGAGGCGGGTGTCGTCGACGGCGACGATGTCAGAGTCGAGCACGATGGACTGGAGGATGGCGGCGACGGGGGCGAGGAGCGTCGTCGCGTATTTGAAGTACCCGTAGAGGGTGCTCGCCGGCAGATTGAAGCCGAGCTTCTTGAACTGGTCGCGCTGCCGGTTGATGGGCAAGGAGTCGTCGCACTTGCTCTCGATGAGGTGCGCGAGCAACGACGCGCCTGCTCGGACCTCGCCCGAATCGCTCCGGTCGGCCGTCGTGATGTCGCCCTCGCATGCCTTGCAAGCGCAGGTTTCCCGCTCTTCGACGAATACCACGAACTTTGCGGGGACGTACTCGACGCGCTCGTGACTGACGTGACCGATGGGCGTCATCGGTCGGTTGCACTGCTTGCACGCGCGGTCAGCGTCGGGGACCGGGATGCGCGTAATGTGTCGCTCGAGATCGGGCGAGAGCGCGCCCCGCCCTTTGTGATTGGGTCGCTTCCTACGCTTTTTCTTCTTCTTCTTCTTCTGCTCGTCGTCGTCCCCGTCCTCGTCCTCGCTGGAGGGCTCGTCAGGAGTTGGCACGACCGGATTCTCTGCGTTGGCCTCCGCCTCCGTCCCCCCGAACGCGAGCGTGAGCTGGCCGAGCTCTTCGGCGCTCAGTCGCTCCGTCCGGCGTCCGAAAACCAAGCGTGTGAGCGTCGCTATGTGATCCTGTTGGCGCGAAACGTCGTTTTGCAAGGTCTCGATAACCGAGAGCAACGAGTCAACGAGTCCCTCAGTCTTGCCCGCGCGAAGCTGAGCCTCGGCGTACGCGCGGAGATCATCAACGACCTTCTCGGCGTTGGGGCTCACCGTCTGCGTGCTCCCGGATGTCTTGTCGGTTTTAGCCGTCCCGGGTGACTTGCTTTCGGGGCCCGGCGTCTTGCGTTTCGGCTTTCGGGCAGAACGGCGAGCAGCCTTTGCGGCGTTGCGCGCGCTTCTCGCTGAATCAGGCGTCGACTGCGTCGCGCCTGGCTGACTCGCTATGCGGGTGGTCCTTGTCACGTGGCTTCTGCGTCCCTGAAGGCCGGGCGATAGTATCCACGTGATCTAAAAGTGCAAGGTCATTGCCGTTGCCTTTTGAACTATTTTTCACGCCGTAGTCACATGTCGTACATGCGCGTGCCCCGGGTGCTGGTAACGCTTCCTCCGCGACACGCGCTCAGCATCGATACCAGCGAGAAGCATCGCGAGCTCGGCCGCGTCAATCTCCACTCGTGGCTCCCCAGATGCATCCTCGACTCGGCGAAAAGTACCGCGCTCGAGACGCTTCGCCAGGACGCAGTACCCGTCGCCGTCCCAAAACAGGATCCGCACCTGCGTCGCGCGCCTGTTGATGAAAATGAATAAGTCGCCCGTGAGCGGGTCCATGTTGAAGTCGCCGATGACGAGCGCGCTGAGACCGGAGAAGCTCTTGCGCATGTCGGTCGGCGTCGTCGCGACGAAGAGTCTCACGCCTGCCGGAAAGCTCAGCATCGGTCGAGCACTCCCATGACCTTGACGAACTGTTGCTCGTCCACGTCGCCGTAGAGGCGAACGAGCGCGCCACTCGTCGTCATGACGTCGATGCGGCTGGCCGTGGAAACGCCGCGCGAGGGATTTGCCGCGGGAAGCGCACTCTCAACGCGTCGAGCGTCCGGGACGACACGCACCTCGCTAAACGCCGCGCCTTTCGACCGGGCGTAACCGAGTCGACGTGACCAGCTCCAGAGCGAACTCTTCGTCACGTCGTGCTCCGCCGCGTAGCGCTCCGCGCTCAAGCCGCTCGCGCGCCACGCCCTGATTACCTGATGCCATTCCTCTACCGAGCGAGATGGCCGCCGCCTCTTTTTCTGCATGCCCTACCTCTAACAACTCGTGTGAGGTCGCGGCAGGGGGGCGCTTGTGAGGGGTTTACCCCGTACTTGAAGATGCGCGTGCTCGGCGCCATCGACTTTGCGCCCGGCAAGACCAACAAAGAGCGCATCGCCCACGTGAGCACGATGGTCTTCGTCGACGAAAACGACGAGCGCCGTCAATTCACCTGGCGCACGATCCAAACCTGGTATTCCCGCTACAAGAAAGACGGCATCACGACGATGAAGCCGAAGCCGCGCTCAGACCGTGGCTGTCCACGCAAGGTCGAGCCCGAGGCGTTACAAGAGGCCGTCGAGGCCGTGCTTCCGTCCTTTCACAACAAGACCATCAACATGGGCGCTGTGTACCGCGCGTGCATCGAACGCGGCCTGCTGCGTCGAGAGCAGGTGGCACCCAATACGTTTCGCCGACTGGTCAAACACTACGAACTCCTGAAGCCGGAAACGCAGAGCCAAGACAAGCGCCGCCTCGCCTTCGCCAAGGCGCACGCCAACGAAATGTGGCAGGGCGATACCCTCGTCGGACCCTACGTGAAAAACGGTACGGCGCACGTCCAGTCGAGGCTGATCGCCTTCGTCGATGACGCGAGCCGCGTCTGCTGTCACGGAGAGTTTTTCCTCGCCGAGAACACAGACACGCTCATCAAGGCGCTCAGAAGCGCACTCTACAAGAGAGGGGTTCCCGACGCCATGTACGTTGATAACGGTAGCGTCTATGTCTCAAAAGAGATCACCCAAATCTGCGCGCGTCTCGGCACGCTTCTCTGTCACACGCCAGTGCGGGACGGTGCGGCGAAGGGAAAAGTCGAACGATTCTTCCGCTCCGTAAGACAGGATTTCTTGATCCGGAATCTCGATCTCTCGAGCATCGAAGCCCTGAACCGCGCCTTCACTTCTTGGGTCGAGGATGAATATCACACGCGCGTGCATTCTGTTTTGAAGATGCGCCCCATCGATCGCTTCGGACTCGATTTGCAACGCATACGCTTTCTCCCGCCCAGCGAAGCCAACGACGAGCTCTTCTTCGTCGAACACGATCGCAAGGTGCTCGCCGACAATACCTTCAGCGTCCGGAACATCCGCTTCGAAGCACCGCGCGATCTGAGAAACCGGAAGATCCAAGTGCGCTTCGATCGCGCCCGTTTCGATCGCATCGTCGTCTACTACAAACAAGAGCGCATGGGCGAAGCCAGGCCCGTCGACTTCCACGCCAACGACCGCAAACCGAAAGGGGCCAAAACATGATCCGCTCTCACTTTGGACTCGACCAGAATCCGTTTTCCGGCGATGCTCTGACCCTGCTGCCGCAACAGCAGCAAGTCTTCGACACCCTGCGTGTCCATTGCCAGCAAGGAGGTCTTTGCGTCGTCGTCGGCGAGCCCGGCACCGGCAAGAGCGTGATCAAAGAGGCCCTATGCCGACACGATCCGAAGCGAATGCTCACCCCGGTCGTCAACCGCACCCTGCACACGTATCACTCGACGTTGCGCATCCTCTGCGAGGCGTTCCAGATCGACACCGACGGACGGGATTTCCGCTGCGAGGCACGCCTCATCGAAGAGGCTCGACGCATCAACACCGTCGGAAAAATGCTCGCTCCAGTCATCGACGACGCCCACCTGATGGACATCGATTCGCTCCGGCGGTTGCGGTTGCTCCTCGAAGACTTCCCGAAAAATCATAATCTGGTCCTCGTCGCCCAGCCGGGTCTGCTCACCAAGCTCTCGCTCAGCGTCAACGACGACATCAGAAGTCGGGTCACCTACTCCGTCGTCGTTCCAAAGCTGGC
>CAZCVU010000250.1:0-4707 GCA_964501745.1 uncultured Flavobacteriales bacterium
CGCCGTGGCTCGTGTGAACGAGAAGCTGTCGATTACCGAGCGGGTACGCCATTTCATCATTGCCGCCGAGCCGTTTACGATCGAAAACGAGATGATGACGGCCACGCTGAAGATCCGACGGCACGTCATCCAGAATGCACATGGCAAGGCGCTCGAGGCACTCTATGGCGACTGAAGAAGCTGCGTGCGCGCCCAGAGGAGTAGGCGCGGCCAGACTGGTTTTCGTTGCGGCCTGTCTCTTCGTTTCGGCCTGCGAGAGCCCTGCCGCCCTGATCGACGCGGCGCTGGTTCTGGTCGAGGAACGAAGCCGCGTGGACGTAAAGACGGACACAACCATAAATCTCAAGATCAACGCAGCTTTTCTTGATCAGAAGAATGGTCTTTTCCGAGACATCGCCGTCGACGTTTACGAAGGCGAGGTTCTACTGACCGGATCGGTGAGGGAAGCCGAAGTAAAGCGGAGGGCAAGCACGCTCGTGGCCGGAATTCCAGACGTTCGAAAGGTGCTAAATGAAGTTCAGGTGGCCGAAGGTAACGGCATCCGGGAAACCTCAGCGGACATTACGCTTGAAACAAAGATCAAAGTTGCTCTCAGGCTGGCCAACGGCGTCCATTCGGTAAACATGCGCTGGCGTTCGGTGGGCGGCACGATCTACCTGTTTGGCCGCGCGCTGAGCCAGGCCGAGCAGGAAGCCGCCATTGCCACAATCAGGGGCATTGAAGGCGTTGAGCGCCTGATCAACGTGCAAAAGATTGTGCCGCTGGACGGCTAGCGGGTGCGGCGGCAAGAGTGAGCTGTCGCTAAGCCTCGCCTAGTACCCGTAGTATTCGCGAAACCACTCGATGAAGCGTGGAATTCCTTCATCTATCGAGACTATTGGCCGATACCCAAGATCGCGCTCCGCATCGCTAATGTCGGCGTAGGTTTCTCTAACGTCGCCCGGCTGCATCGGTTCGAGACGCAGCTCGGCCTTTCGCTCAATCGCCTTCTCAATGATAGCGATGAAACGCGTCAGGTCCTCTGGATGATTGTTCCCGAGATTGTAAATCCTATGAGGCGGCAGGGTGTCGTGATCGGCAGGAGCATTGTCGAGGGCCGCGACAACGCCGCCGACCGCGTCGTCGATATATGTGAAATCGCGCTTCATATCACCGTTGTTGAAGACCGAGATCGGCTGGCCTTCGAAGATTGCCTTCGCAAACTTGTAGGCGGCCATGTCGGGTCGCCCCCATGGACCGTAGACTGTGAAGAAGCGCAGTCCGGTGGCCGGGATGCGGTAGAGATGGCTGTAGCAATACCCCATCAATTCGTCGGTGCGCTTGGTCGCCGCGTAGAGTGAAATCGGTGTATCGACCCTATCGCTGACAGCAAACGGAAGCCCCGTATTACCGCCGTATACCGACGACGAGCTCGCATAAACGAGATGCTCCAGCGCATCGATTCGGCGAGCGAGTTCCAAAATCGTAAGCTGCCCGACGACGTTCGTTTGTACGTAAGCGTACGGATTTTCAAGCGAGTAGCGCACGCCGGCTTGGGCCGCCAGATGAATGATCCTAGTCAGATCGGGGTAGCGACGCTCAATTTCGGCAACGGCATTACGATCGGTAATGTTCGCCTGATGGAACGTGAATCCTTTGTGCGCCTCGAGATTTGATAACCGGGCCTGCTTCAATGACACGTCATAATAGTCATTGAGATCGTCAACACCCACGACCTGTTCGCCGCGCTCAAGCAGGGCAGTGCAGGTGTGATATCCGATAAATCCAGCGGAACCGGTGACAAGAACGCTCATAAACAAGAAGATTTGCGGTTAGGAGGCGCTCTCATATAGCCTGCCAACGCGCAGAAATCACGCCTTTGTAGCGATGGCTGGAAGCGGCGAAGTTTGTATCGTTTGAGCTTTGTTCCCTGTAACACTTAGCAAGGGAGAATGAACGCAGCGCAGTTTTCTTGCGATTTTCGACCGTTGTGCACACTTTCAATTGAAAGTTAGCGGACAAGCCAACACCCTTAGAAGCAAGAGATACAGGCGATTGCCCAGGTCGTTCGGGAGGCAGAAGGAACGTTCATGGCACAAGCGGCCGTCACTCTCGATGATAAGTATACGCTCACCTCCGGCCGTGTGCTTTTGACCGGAATGCAGGCGCTCGTCCGCTTGCCGATAATGCAACGACAAAAAGATGCCGCCGCCGGCCTCGATACGGCCTGTTTCGTGACCGGATACAGGGGATCGCCAATCGGCGGGATTGACACCGCGTTTTGGCGCGCAGAGAAATTTCTCAAGGATCACAACATACGGTTCCAGCCAGGCGTAAACGAAGATCTCGCAGCAACCGCCGTTTGGGGATCACAGCAGCTCGGATCTTTTTCCGGCGCACGCCACGATGGCGTTTTTTCGATGTGGTATGGCAAGGGCCCGGGCGTTGATCGTTCCGGCGACGTATTTCGTCATGCAAACCTCGCCGGCACATCGGCGCAGGGCGGCGTCTTGGCACTCGCTGGCGACGACCATACGTGCAGATCGTCAACCACCGCCCACCAAACCGAATACGCGTTCATGGACGCGATGATTCCGGTGCTGAACCCCTCCGGCATCCAGGAAATCCTCGACTTTGGTCTCCTCGGCTGGGCCATGTCACGCTTTTCCGGCTGCTGGATCGCGCTGAAGCTGGTGAGTGAAACGGCCGACAGCGCGGCCTCCGTTACGGTCGACCCCGAACGTGCAAGGATAGTCGTGCCACAGGATTTTGAGCTTCCCGAAGGTGGTCTCAGCCTCCGCATCGTCGACAACGCGTTGGCGCAGGAAGAGCGTCTCCACAGGCATAAGATATACGCAGCACTTGCATTCGCACGCGAGAATGACGTCAACAAGGCCATAATTGACGGCCCGAAGCGCCGTTTTGGCATCATTACCGCCGGCAAATCGTATCTAGATGTGCGTCAGGCGCTGGACGACTTGGGAATCAGTGCCGAGTATGCGAAGGCGATCGGCCTGTCGGTCTATAAGGTGGGCATGACCTGGCCGCTGGAACGCGATGGCGTTCGCAGGTTTGCCGAGGGTCTCGAAGAAATCCTCGTCGTCGAGGAAAAACGGGCCCTCATCGAGAACCAGCTGAAGGAACAGCTTTACAACTGGCGCGCCGATGTTCGGCCACGCGTCATCGGCAAATTCGATGAGAACGGCAAGTGGATTCTACCGTCGATCAACGAACTCACTCCAGGGCAGATTGCGCGGGCGATAGCCGAACGCATCCGGCGTTTCCATACGAGTGCTGAAGTCGAGAAGCGACTCGCATTTCTAACCGAGAAGGAAGCGTCGTTAAGGGCAATCGAGCCGGGTCTAAGGCGCATTCCTTACTTTTGTTCGGGTTGTCCGCATAACACCTCGACGCGGGTGCCTGACGACAGCCGCGCGATCGCAGGTATCGGCTGCCACTACATGGCACTGTGGATGGACCGCAACACTGCGACCTTCACCCATATGGGCGGGGAAGGCGCGACTTGGATTGGTCAGGCGCCCTTCACCGATGAGCCGCATGTCTTTTCCAATCTGGGCGACGGAACCTATTTTCACTCGGGTCTGCTGGCGATCCGCGCCGCAGTCGCTGCCGGCGTAAACATCACCTACAAAATCCTGTTCAACGATGCCGTGGCCATGACCGGTGGTCAACCGATGGACGGGCCGTTGTCGCCACAGCTGATCACACGCCAGGTTGCCGCGGAAGGTGCTAAACGTGTAGTCATCGTGAGCGATGAACCCGATAAGTATCCGTCGCGGGCCGAGTTCGCGCCGGGCACGACCATTCACCATCGTGACGAACTGAATCATATCCAGCGTGAACTGCGTGAGGTTCCAGGCGTCACGGTGCTCGTCTATGACCAGACCTGTGCGGCGGAAAAGCGGCGGCGACGTAAGCGTGGAACCTTTCCAGACCCAGCAAAACGAGTCTTTATAAACCAGATGGTTTGTGAGGGCTGCGGTGACTGCTCCGTCAAATCCAACTGCCTCTCGGTCATTCCCGTCGAAACAGAATTTGGCCGCAAGCGCATGATCGAGCAGTCCTCATGCAACAAGGACTATTCCTGCGTTGACGGCTTTTGCCCGAGTTTCGTGACCGTGCACGGCGGTGGTTTACGCGAACCTGAAGTCGAACCGGTCGACGATTCCGCGCCGGATGTTTGGGCAAACCTCCCGTTGCCTACTGTGCCATCATCGGGTGAACCGTACGGTATCCTCGTGACCGGAGTTGGTGGCACAGGCGTCGTAACAATTGGTGCGCTGCTGACAATGGCAGCCCACGTCGAGGGCAAGGGCTGCTCCGTCCTCGACATGACGGGCCTGGCGCAAAAAGGCGGCGCCGTACTGAGTCACGTAAAGATCTCAGACAACCCTGAAGATCTCCACGCCGTACGTATCGCTTCCGGTGGAGCCAAGCTCGTTTTGGGCTGCGATCTTGTGGTTGCCGCCGACGCAGGAACCGTTGCGAAGTTTGAACTTGGGACTACGCACGCCATCATTAACCGCCATCAAACGATAACCGGCAACTTCACACGTGCCCCAGATATCGCGTTCCCGGCCGACCGTCTTGAAGCAATTATCGGCGACGCCGCGGGCCCAAAACGCAGCGACTTTATCGATGCGACACAACTGGCGACTGCACTTCTCGGTGACACGATTGCCGCCAACCTGTTGCTGGTCGGATTTG